>JALZVB010000035.1 GCA_023300835.1 Saprospiraceae bacterium
ACAGTAACAGATTCCAACAACTGTACTTCAGAATGCTCAATAGAAATAGGACAGCCAAGTGAAATCAGTTGTGCAATTGTAAATGAAGTAAATGTAAGTTGTTATGGAGATAGTGATGGAAAGGTTGGTGTCATCGCTTTAGACGGCGTTCCTAACTATACATATGAATGGAGTAATGGTGATGCGACTGCTGATGTATTAGGACTTTTAGCAGGAACGCATTCAGTTACGGTTACAGATAGTGATGGATGTGCGACGAGTTGTTCTGTAGAGATAACAGAACCAGAAGAATTAACTTGTTTAGCTACTAATATGCGAAGCGTAAGTTGCAACGGGTTGAGTGATGGATCAGCTATCGTAATAATATCAGGGGGAACAGCTAACACAAATGCTACAGATATGTACAATTATCTGTGGGATAACGGAGAAATTACACAGACCGCAATAACGCTTAATGTAGGAACACATTCGGTTGAGATTACAGATGACAATGGTTGTACAACTACTTGTGATGTGATTATTACAGAAGCAGAAGCTTTAAATTGTAATCTGGCAAAAGTTGATGTAACATGTTATGGAGAGTCTTCTGGAAGTATTACGGTTGTAGCACAAGATGGCACTGGACCTTACGAATACAGTTTGGAAGGAGAATCTTTTCAACCGGGGTCTAATTATACAGATTTAGCAGCAGGATTATATTCTGTTGTTACTAGAGATGATAATGATTGTGAAGCTACATGTAGTGTTGAGATTCTAGAGAGTCCAGAATTAATGTGTAACATAGATTGGCTAAGAGATGCAACTTGTGGCGAAAATAATGGCTCCGCAACCGTAAATGCTGTAGGTGGAACAGGAAACTATAATTACCAATGGGACAATGGTGAAGGTGCCACAAGTGCACTTGCATTATCTGGAGGCACGCATAATGTTACTGTAACGGATGATAATGGCTGTTCAACAACTTGTTCAGTGATTATAAATATTCCTAGTGGATTGAGTTGCAATGTCTCTGGTAGTGATGTGACTTGTGATGGAGGATTTGACGGTTATGCAATGGTAGAAGTCATTGGTGATACTGGACCTTATTCATACGAATGGTCAGATATGTCCACAAAAACTTCAATTAATGATATTGGATCAGGTACATATAGTGTTACTGTGACAGATGTTCATGGGTGCCAATCAGTTTGCTCTATTGATATTATTGCACCAGAAGAGCTCACTTGTCTCATTGCTAATAATCAAAATGTAAGTTGTATCGGAGATAATGATGGTGTTGCAACAGTCTCTGTTTCTGGAGGAACAACAAATCAAAATGGCACCGACTTATATTCATACCTATGGGATAATGGAGAGATAACGCAGACGGCAATTGCTTTGGATGCAGGACTGCACACATTAGAGGTTACCGATGATAATGGATGTACAACGACTTGTGATATTTCTATTTTCGAACCTGAGGTTTTATCATGTTCTTTGATCGGTGCAAATATTGATTGTTTAACATCTGAAGGAGGTCTTATAACAACTACTGCAATGGGAGGTACACCTCCATATGAATACAGTTTGAATAGTGGATTTTTTCAATTAAGTAATGCATTCGTACCTCAAGATACCGGTTCATATATAGTTACTACTAAAGACAGTAATGGCTGTATGTCAGATTGCGAAGTGAATATAACATTTGAAAATTGCTTTTTTGATTTAGCATTAGTGAAAACTATGAGTATTTCAGGAACTGACAGTCCGTTGATACCTGGTAGTACGGTTACATTTAATTTGACTGTAACGAATCAAGGAAGTGTAGATGCCTATAATGTAAGCTTGGTAGATTATTATCCAATTGGAGCTTTAGTTTTAACAGACACAGATTGGTCGGTAACAAGTGCAGGTGTAGCTCAGTTGAATAATGAAATTCCTTTCATAGGAATAGGACTCTCAGAAGTTGTAACAATAACTTTTGTTATTGATGGCATGTTCATGGGTACAGAAATTTTAAATGACTCCGAGATATTATCAGCAGATGATGATAAGGATCCAAATAATATATATCCTATTGATATCGACAGTAATCCTGGAGACAATGCAACACCTATTGATATAAGTAATAACGACGATACTGCAAGTACTAATGGTGGTGACGATCAAGATTCAGAGATGGTCACCTTGTTTCAAGAGTTTGATTTAGCACTTAGAAAAGTGATCAATACAAGTATGAGCCCAGGGCCATATGAGGCAGGTGACGATATCTATTTCACAATAACAGTTTATAATCAAGGAACGTTAGATGCAACAAATGTTGACGTAACGGATTATATTCCTACTGGTTTCCTATTTGACACAAATCAAAACGCATTATTCACTGGATCGGGTCAGCAAGTAACAGCTACGATACCTTATTTATTGGCACGTACAACAATGAGTTTGGATATTGTATTAAAAATAGATCCTATGTTTATGGGATCAAGATTGGTAAATGATGCAGAAATAACAGCTGCTAGTAATGCTTTAGATCAAGCGGATGAAGACAGTGTGCCAGGAGATAATGCGACTACGCCTAGTGAATTAAATACAGATAATAATGTAAACGATGAGTTCATAGGGACACCAGGTATTGAAGATAACCCTGATGAGAATGATGATTATGATTCCGCTGAAGTTATGATTGGGCAAGTTTTTGATTTGGCATTAATAAAAACGATCAATCAAGGAACACCAGGCCCTTATGGCCCAGGAAGTATCGTAAGTTATGATATCGAGATTATTAATCAAGGTAGTTTAGATGCTTATAATGTAAATGTTCAAGATTACATACCTGTTGGATTAGAATTAGTGGACACGGGGTGGAATGAGATAACAGGAGTAGCTGATTTAAATTCACCTATTCCATTTATTGCAGTTGGTAGGCGAGAAGTTGTTACCATTACATTTGAAATATCAAGTACATTTCAAGGAAGCAGTATAACGAATAATGCAGAAATTAGTGCTGCTGATGATGACATCAACCCTAACAATGCACCACCGATTGATATAGACAGTACGCCTGATTCCGAAGATGGAGATAGTCCAGATCCGAATAATGATAATATGTCTGATGCAAATGGGAATGATGACTATGATCCTGAGACCATTATTATCAGTCAAGTTTTTGATTTGGCTTTGACCAAAACAGTTGGCTTACCTACGGATAGTCCTTTGGAACCTGGTAAAACAGTAACCTACTTGTTGACAGTGTTTAACCAAGGAAGTGTTGGCGCTTATAATGTCGTATTATCTGATTACTATACACAAGGTGAACTAGTCTTGTCTGATAGTGGATGGTCAATAAATGGCGTTGGAGAAGCGATGTTGAATAACCCTATTCCTTATATAGGTCCAGGTTTATTTGTATCAGTACCGATTACATTTACCATTGACGAAGGCTTTATGGGGACAGCTATATGGAATGATGGAGAGATTACTTCTGCTGATAATGATACAGAT
>JALZVB010000036.1 GCA_023300835.1 Saprospiraceae bacterium
AAAATGTAACAATCCTCATTATCATGGGCATAATTATGAACTGGAGGTAAGACTGACGGGTGAAGTTGATATGGAAACAGGGTTTCTATTTGACTTAGGTTTACTTAAGGACATTATCAAAGAGAAAATTGAAGATCGCTATGATCACCGTAACCTTAACATGGATTGTCCAGAATTCAAGGATGTAAACCCTACAGCTGAGCTTATTTGTTTTAACATATGGAAGATACTCAGAGAAGAAATCGACGAAAAATTTGAAATCGGAGTTAAATTGTGGGAGACACCTCGTAATTATGTCATGTTTCCGGCTTAAACGATTACCGCATTTACACAGAATCTACAACTAGACTGCCTTGAAAGACAAAATTATCATTGGGCGAAAGCCTATTATGGATGCCCTCAATGAGAAGGCCGATATAGAAAAGATATGGATATCCAATACGCTTAAAGGCGAATTTGAAAGAGAAGTCAGACATACTTCAAGGCAACTTAAGATTCCACTCCAGTATGTGCCTAAAGAAAAACTCACATTTCTATCTTCCAGCCCTAATCATCAAGGTGTTGCAGCTCAATTATCAACGGTACAGTATTTCCATATAGAAGATATCTTACCACATCTATATGAAGCTGGTAAAACACCGGCGATTCTTGTGCTAGATGGTATAGAAGATGTCGGTAACCTAGGGGCTCTAGCGAGATCAGCGGTATGGTTTGGGATGGATGCCATTGTGGTTTCTATTAAGCGGTCTGCTCGTATCAATAGTTATGCTTACAAGTCATCGGCTGGAGCGATCAAGGATATTCCTATATGTAGAGAAAATAGCATGATAAAAGCTATCGAATACATGAAATCATCAGGCCTCAAGATTGTTACAGCAGAAATGGAAGGCAATCCATCACACAATAACCCGACCTATAAAGAACCTATTGCGCTCGTTATGGGTTCAGAGGGAAAAGGTATCGTACAAGAGATTAAGGCACTTTCTGATGAGAAGATCACCGTTCCTGGGACAGGAAAAGTTGAATCGCTCAACGTATCTGTTGCGGGTGCATTATTGATGTATGATTTATTTAATAGCAGAACTGTTTAACTAAGATTACAATGAAAATTATTAAGCCATTCTTACCCCTAATAGGAATTCTATTTATATCACTATTTTTTGTTGATTGTAAATCCACTAAGGATTCTCAGAAAGCACATGCGGCTGTAGAAAATTACGACCTTGACCCTGCATTATTGTGGAAGATAGAAGGCAATGGACTTGCCAAGGTTTCTTATCTATTTGGAACCATTCATATGATAGATGCTGATAAGTTTTTCTGGCCACCTAAAACGTTAGCAGCTTTTGACGAATCAGAGCAGGTAGCCTTTGAGATAGATATGAATGAAATGAATGATCTAGGGGCACAGATGGGTCTGATGACCAAAGCATTTATGAAAGATGGCCTTACCCTTAAAGATCTTTACTCAGAAGAAGATTACGCAACGGTAAAAAATCACCTATCGGAAATGGGGCTTCCTATGTTTCTGATGGAGAAGCTTAAGCCTATGTTCCTCACTGTATTTGCTAGTGGAGACATAGATATGAGTACAGGTTTCGGAGCAGGCTCATCCATGAAATCTTATGAAATGGAATTTATGTCATTGGCCAAAGATTCGGAAAAAGCTATTTCGGGTTTAGAGACTATAGAATACCAACTTTCTGTATTTGATTCAATCCCTTATACAGATCAAGCTCAGATGTTATTAGAGTCTATCACATCATCAGACGCCGGCGATGACCAGTTTGCTGAAATGATGGATATGTATCTGACTCAAGATATTTCAGCTATGTCATCTATGATGGGTGAAGAAGAAGCGGGAATAGGCGGTTATGAAGATATTCTACTCTTTACAAGAAACAAAAACTGGATACCTATTATGTCAGATAAAATGAAGACAGCTTCTACATTCTTTGCGGTAGGCGCAGGCCACTTAGGTGGTAAAGATGGTGTTATTGACTTACTCAAAAAAGCAGGTTACAAACTTACACCTGTTTCTCAAGTAAGTAAATAAGAGACTTCTTATCTATACATAAGTTTATGAAACCTATTACCGTCAACGGAGTAACGCCACAAGTCGACCCAACAGCTTGGGTTGCTGAAAACGCTGTATTGACTGGTGATATCGTAGTAGGAGAACATTCCAGTATTTGGTACGGAGTCGTTATCAGAGGAGATGTCAATAAAATACGCATAGGAAACAATAGCAATATCCAAGATCTCACAATGGTACATGGTAGCAACGGTGGTCAAGACACGATCATAGGTAACAATGTATCCATTGGCCACAGAGCCATCATTCATGGATGTACCATAGAGGATAATGTACTCATAGGAATGGGTGCAATCGTTCTAGATAATGTAACGGTTCCCTCTAATACGATCATAGCTGCAGGTGCTGTTGTAACTTCAGGAACAATACTAGAAAAAGGCTACATCTACGCTGGCATTCCTGCAAGAAAAATGAAAGTCTTAGATGAGAACAAAGCGAACCGTTATATCGCAGGAACTTCTGCTGCTTATATTAAGAACAAGGAGTTATATCGTTGATTCTAATGCCTTCTCAATAGTGGACTTCTTCCATAATACATTTCAAATAAATATTAGAGTTCCTAATAGCTGAAGTTGGACTTTGATCTGATTTTGTACTCAATAAGGGGGTTTAGCTCAGTTGGCTAGAGTGCTTGCTTGGCAGGTAGTCTGGGTTTCGACTCCCCTAGCCTTCACTCAATAGTCCAAAATTATTGAGGTCAAATTATACCATCGACATACAACAATACCTATTTGGGTCAACCCCATATTTACTTTTGGTAAATTGACCTTTCTGCTAATTCTGCCCTTAGATTAAAAAAAGTCTCTTTGTCCCCCATTTGTCCACCTATTATCACCTAAGTATTGGAATATTTTCTACTTCGATGCTTCACATTCTTGATTTGGAGTATCATAGTGTTAATAGCACGAATATGTAAGCCGCACAAAGCATATGTTTTTAACAAATAGTAAAGGCAGATTGTCTACTTACAAGACTAGATTAAGAATTATATATTGTACTTTCAAGCTTCTAGAAATTCTTATTATTGAAAACTAGAATCAACAAAATTAAACCTAATGATAAATCGACTCTCCACTCTTATTTTCACAACCCTATTTTCACTTACTATAGTAATCCAAGTATCTGCACAAGAAATTAATTGTGATGATGCCGTTGCCAATATAATTGATGTGAATTGTGGGATGGATGAAACATACTCTGGTATTATTGGTGATGCGGTAGATGATCCAGACGCAGATAACTGCCTAGGCGGGCCTATTGATGTATCTTGGTTAGCTATAAGTGTAGATGCTAGTGTACCCATATTCAATATGCTAGGAGATGATATGGTGATTTTTGCAGGTTCTGATTGTACCGATTTAGTTGAAATCCATTGTGGAAAGACAGAAGATGTAGACCCTGAAACTGATGGCCCTAATTATATTATTGGAATTAGAACCGGTACTGACTTTAACATCCAAACACCTGCCTCACCTGCTAATGATCTTATATCTGATGCCATTACGGTAGCTCCAAATGGGTCCACGGCAAGCACTTGTTGCTCTTCTTTTGAAAGTGTAACAAATTGTGGTACAGGGGGTATATGGTTTGAAATTCCAACTCAAGGAGATGATGAAGTAGATATCTCAGTAACAGGCGATGACATAGGTGTCCAGATATTTCCCGATGGCGATACTGGAAATGAACTCGACAATAGTTGTGGGAATGACTATAATAATCAGTTCCAAGAATGTGGCATCAGTAATTACCTAGTACATGTTACCACTGATGGGGCCTGTGGTGACGTTACTGTTTCTTATACTTATG
>JALZVB010000037.1 GCA_023300835.1 Saprospiraceae bacterium
CCGATCTAACGATGTAAATTATCACCTAAAACTTGAGATGTATCAGAACAAACAACAACCGAACTTCCATCTTGTGTCAGAACGTTTATAGTTGTATCAGGAGTTGGCGTAGGATAATATACAATGATTGTAGTATCACAAATAATGACTGACATTATGCTATCATGAGTTATTGTATCACATATAATAACACAAGCAGTATCACCTGTAAAAGATAAAACTGGTGGTGAATAAGTTACACAAGAATCACTAAATGACAATAAGAATCCATTATAAGTTCCATCAGTACCATCACAAGAACCGATATCATAAGGTCCTCCTGTTCCTAAAGTATTGATACAAGTTGAATCAGTACCTCCTGTTGTTGCTATACCCCTAAATAGTGTATCACAAGAAATTTCTAGCATAGTAAAATCAGAAATTAAATCTAAAGGACAATTTAAACTATCTGTAGCCTTAATAGTATAAGTTCCTATAGGTAAATTATTAAACTCTTCGAAACCCATATCTTAATTATTAATGCTCGTGACCAATGATTTGATCTTGATTTGGAATAATCACCTCTAATACTGCATTTTCATCCTGAATAATGCACTGACAACCTAATCTAGAATCAACTGTAGGATCTATTGCCCTATCTATAAAATCTTCTTCTGAATCCGTTATTTCTGGTAGGAACTCGTGTCCTTTCTCAATATATACATGACATGTAGAGCAAGCACATACACAACCACAGTTATGATTGAGATGTACGCCATGATCTTCCGTAATGTCTTGAATCGTTAATCCGGCCTGTGCATTGTCTACGACTACCGTTTCTATGCTCTTATCTTCAAACCTAAATGTAATCTTTGCCATGCGCTTCGTTATAATTATGAATAAAGAGAACCCAAATGTAAATTATTAAGTTCAATAGGTGATTAGTTAGTTATTTTATAGTAACCTTTACTAGTCAAATTTGTGAATAACATTGACCTCTTTATTAATGGACGAAGATAAAATAATAACAGAAGAAAGTAGATATAAATTCAAAGAGCTGAATGTATATTCATCTACAGAGTGGCTGGCAGACAATAAGAAGAAATATCGGCAGGTATTTAATAGTTTTAACACTACCTATATATACGCTGAGTTGGCATTTGTCAATAAGAAATACGACGAAGTCGCTTGGAATGTAGGTGTTAAACTAAAATGTTATCAAGTAGGGGTGAAAAAGCCAATTTGTGACCTAGAATTCAACAAAAAGGTCAATAAATCCGATCACTTAGTGCACGTAAGGGAAGGTTGGGGTAACAAAAAGAATGGTTCTTTCTGGAAAAAAGCGACTTATTACTGGGAAGCATGGATAGATAATGTCAAGGTAGGCACCAAGTTCTTCTATGTTGAAGATTATGGGAATCTAGAAGAAGAGGGCTCTGAAAATAAGCTGGAGACTATCTCAATGAAACTATATGAAGGTTCATATGAAGACGTAAGTGAAGAGCAACGTATTTATTTTAAGACGTTTTCGTCGGAATTAACGCGATATATCTATTCTGAAATAGAATTGATAAATAAACTCGAAGCGAATTGGAACATAGAAATATTCATTAAATTCTATAACCAAGCTAGGGAGTTAAAGGGGCAAGTCGTAAAAATGCTCAAAATCAAAGAAACTGATAAAGTATTCAAAACCTCTTTGGGATGGGGTAGTAGTATAAAAGGGTCTTGGAGAAATGGCTCATATACAGCAGAACTCATAATACTAGACCAATTACAAGCCATCATACCTTTTGATATTGAGTACGATCATGAGGAAGGTGTCTCTCCACTGCAACTCTATCGTGAAAACAATAGCAGTTATTTAGACCCAGACCAAGAATTAGACCAAGGGTTTGATGATGTTGTGATAAGATTTGAAAATCTGATTGGACTAGAATCTATCAAAAAGCAAATTAGCGATCATTCTAGCTACATTAAGTACTTACAACTCAGAAAAGATAAAGGACTTAAGGAGGAAGAAAAAATCAATATACATTCTGTATTCACAGGTAATCCTGGAACTGGAAAAACGACCGTTGCTAAGATGATGGGCGCCATTTATAAAAAGATGGGACTGCTGACTAAAGGACATGTGCACGAGGTAGATAGAAGTGATCTCGTAGGAGAATATATAGGCCAGACAGCTCCCAAAGTTAAGAAGGCACTTATAAAAGCTAAAGGAGGCGTCTTATTTATAGATGAAGCGTATGCGCTAGCTAGGACTAATGATGACAGTAAAGATTTCGGTAGAGAAGCGATAGAGATCTTAGTCAAAGAAATGTCTAACAATGATGGAGACCTGTCTATTATTGTAGCCGGCTATCCAAAAGAAATGAAGCATTTCATAAATTCTAATCCAGGTCTAAGGTCTCGTTTCAAACATTTCTATGAGTTTCCTGATTATATGCCACAGGAACTTACTCTGATCGCTGAGCATGCTGCATATGACAAAGGCATCGTTTTTTCTGAGCCTGCAAAAGTTAGTATAAGTGAACTTATTGTAAATGCGTTTAGAGATAGAGATGTCAATTTTGGAAATGCAAGATTTGTATATGATCTTGTAGAAAAATCTAAAATTAAACTTGGTCTTAGAATAATGGCTAACAGTAGCCCAGAAGAGTTAACTGACGACGAATTAAATCTTGTTACACGAGAAGATGTCCAAAAAATAAAATTAGTTAACGTTAAGAATAAGCCTACAATTCCTGTTGATACAGAACTGCTTAATATATCATTAAGTGAGCTTGATGGACTCATCGGAATGGATAACATAAAGCGAGAAATACATGAACTTGTTGATATCGTTAACTATCACATGGACTCCAAGAAGGATGTTCTTAATAATTTTTACCTGCATACTGTTTTTGTTGGTAATCCAGGTACTGGTAAAACGACAGTCGCAAGAATTTTAACTAAAATATATAAGGCGTTAGGTCTGCTAGAAAGAGGTCATATTATTGAGACTGATCGACAAGGTCTAGTAGCAGGTTACATAGGTCAAACTGCTATCAAAACCAACGAACGAATCAATGAAGCCTATGGTGGCGTATTGTTCATTGATGAAGCTTATGCACTAAGTAATTTTGGAGGACTCCAAGGTGATTATGGCAATGAAGCGATACAAACTATTCTAAAAAGAATGGAAGACGATAGGGGAGAATTCTTCGTATTTGCAGCAGGATATCCTGACAATATGGAAGTCTTCCTTAAAGCTAATCCTGGTTTGAGATCAAGATTTGATAAGATTCTAAAGTTTGAAGATTACTCTCCTGTCGAGCTAGAAGAGATTGCTGTTTCTATGTTAACAACAAGTGGTTATCACTTACAACAACCAGCTAAAGATTTTCTAGCAGAAAAAATGGCAGACTTATATAAGTCAAGAGATAAGTATTTTGGAAATGCTAGAGAGGTAAGAAAGATCGTGCTTGATATAATTAAAAATCAGAACCTTAGACTGGCTCAGAATAAAGCCACTCATGGACAGAATGATATCATACTAGAAGATCTACAGCAGATATCTGCAAACAATGACAGCGATCTATTTTCTAAAGAAAGTATTGGGTATAAAAGATAGACTTAGTGATTGTTTCTTACATCCTCAGAAAAGAGAAAAAGATATGACTTTACTCTTCTCTCATAAAATCATATGCGCCAACACGTAATTGAATTCCATATTCTAAATAAGCTTTCAAACAAGCCAAGAAATTAGCCCATCCAGCAGTGTTATCTAATACCCATTTCAGATTCTCTTCGTTAAGTATC
Organism: Saprospiraceae bacterium; assembly: GCA_023300835.1. Lineage (GTDB taxonomy): Bacteria > Bacteroidota > Bacteroidia > Chitinophagales > Saprospiraceae > RFSX01. Next base: position 3,784 of record JALZVB010000037.1, read on the forward strand.
TTTCCACTTTCAATAACATTTACAATTGTGTTATCTTCTTCTAATTCTTCTAATTCTTCTAATTCTTCTAATGTAATGCTTACAACTGTTTCTGGATCCCATACAAAAGATATTGAACGATTAGATTCTACTTTAACTTGTGTAATGGGATGTCTGTCAGAAAATTCTGGAAACTTCCAAAGTAAATCTTTCCCAGTCTCCAATCTTCCAGTACTTTCAGAAATAAAGTATTGGGTCATTTTGTCAGGATTAACGATTCCTTCAAACACTTCATCTATATGTTTTTGAATTTGAAGAGATGTATTGGTTTCTAACTTCATGTCAGATTACTAGCTTTATATAGTTTGATCGATGTATATATTAATATGAGTATTAAAAAAGCACCTTAACGCCACCCCAAAGTTGTTTTTCAAATACTTCATATATATTCCAAACAAAGTTGTCACTAGATATCAAATTGGTTCCATTCGCATAAACAACAATGCTCTTGCTAACTTGATATCTGGTACCTAGGCCTAGATCAAAGTATGAGGTTTCACCTTCGGAAGATGTGCTACCAAAATTTCTATCAGAATAATAGCTAAGACTTTGATTGAAACTCAACTTATTATCCATGATCTTTTGCTCCCCTTTTAAATCTATCTTCAGATTAGGCCTGTAGAAAAGTGGGGCATTATCGTCTTCATTTAAGTACACATAATACTGAGGTTCTAAATTGAATGATATATTATCTGATGGAGAGTACTTTACCTGCGGTGCAATAACTATTTCTTTTCTGTCGATCTCATCATAGTTAAAAAAGCGGCCGTCATCAAAATAATTTCTATCATTTGTCCATCTGTTATACGATATCTTTAATCCTGTCATGATATTACCTATTGCTTTTCCAGCCCTTATATTATAGCCTCTTTTATAGCTAGGTGAATATGTATAACTACTTGTCTCTAGATAAGGATTTTGCTTAGATAATGTAGATAAACTATTACGTTGGTAGTCAATATCTGTAAATATACTTAGACTTATTCCAGCATATACATCTCTCATTGTTACTTCAAAAATTGGGAATAGGATAGAGTTTGTATCTGCGTTTACGTATTGTACGCCTGCTTTGATATAAATATTATCTTTTTTGTATCTAGCATTAGGACTTAAGATTAGATCACTTACATTGTTAACACTTTCTAATGAGTCTGGACTATAGCTGTTATATGTTATGGGAAGTTCAATGCTCAATTCATTATTAATTGTCTTATAAATATTGGTAGAAGCTGAAAATAAGTTTTCACCAAATGTATCAATCTTGTTGTTATACTTTGTGTATCCTATATCTGTTTGAATAGAAAGGCCAGATTGCTCAAATGAGTTGTGCATGAGTGATAAATTGGCTCCATAGCTTGTAGCCCCAACTTGATTATTAAGACTATCCAGTTGAAAAAGGTTATGTAAATTCCTACTCCCATTAAGATCTAATTTTACTTTATTTCTTTCTCCTAGATAATATGCGGCATAGAGATTAGCGTTAGATTTACTATACTTATAATTAATCGAGTCATAATTACTAGCTTGATTGTGATCAATCTTGTATCCTGCTTCCAACCAATTTTCAATATAATAGTGGTAACCTGAACCTACAGTTATGTTACTGTAATTTCCAAAACTACCATACAGATAACCATTTTTAATTTCTTGTCTTTCAGTTGCTTTCCCCTTATATCCAAGGACTTTAATAATAGGATCTGGCCTTTCAAATTCTACATCTTTACTAGACTCGAGTTGATAATTGTAGCTTATAGGAGAGAAACTTTTAGTTTTAATGTTGGGCTTTATTTTCTTTCTCTGAGCTTGGAGGATTGATGCTTCATATCTCTTGATAACATCTATCTTCTCTGTCTGTATGCTTCCTATAGAATCTTGTGTTTGGGCCTGTACAGAAATGGAGCTAAGGAAAATAATAATAATAATAATAATAAGATATTTGTACATGCTTTTATTTTTTAGAGTCTTCAATTATTTCGATTTCTGATTCAGGAGAAATTCTTGAATTTTCTTGTATTAATACTTTTAATTGAGACAATTTCTCTTGAGCTTCATCAACGATTGTTTTATCATCTTTAAAGTTCTCAATCACAGATTCATAAGCTGCGGATGAATTTAAAAAGTCTTTCCTTATCTTGTATATGTCTCCGACCAAAACCAGACTTTTAGCAACCCATACAGGATAGTTGACAGCAAGTTTGGTTGTAGCAAATGCTTGTTCTTCTGCTTGATCTAACGCTTCTTTGTCATAGAAGATCTTAGATAAGTTGTAGCTTGATTCTGCAGCTTGATAATTATCGCTCAACTCAATTACTTTCTTGTATGACGTAATAGATTTATCTAATTCTTTATTACTTTGATGTGTTCTACCTAGGTAAAAGTAAGCCGTAGATTTACTGTCATTATCAACTGCTGTGTTCTCAATGACCTTATTGCCATAATCTTTTACACCTTGATAGTTTTCTATTATAAATGCGCTGTACAATGCTGCTTTCTGTAGGTCAATGTCATTTGATTTTTCTAGCTTAATTAGCTGGTCATAGTATTGAAAAGACTTTTCGAAATCTTGAGAATGATTATATGAAATCAATGCAGATTTTTTCAATGCAGACTTATAGTGTTCCGAGCTAGGTTTCTGTAATACCGCTTCATATAGAGGAAGTGACTCGCTGTATCTTCTTAATAAACTATAGGACTCTCCTTGATAGTACAATGCATCATCAATGTAAAATCCACTCGGATATTTCTTAGTATATGATTCAAAGGCACTGATAGATTTTTCATATTCAGCAGATTCGTAAGAATCGTAGGCTGCCCAATAACTCAATGAATCTCTTGTAATATCGTCAACCTTAAATCCATCTTGTTTCTCAATAAACTTAA
>JALZVB010000038.1 GCA_023300835.1 Saprospiraceae bacterium
CGTTACTAAAGATCTTACTTTTAGCTTTTATCTTATCATCATTTACACCTAAAACGATAGACTGGATACCATCACTTTTAGCTGGTGCTGAAATCAAAACTTTTTTAGCGCCGGCTTTTATGTGCTTAGATGCAGAATCTGAAGTTGTGAAGATACCTGTACATTCGATAACTAAATCTACCTTTAGTTTTTTCCAAGGCAAGTTTTCAGGATTTCTGATTGCTGTAGCCAAAATCTTTTTTCTACCTACCGTCAAATGTGTTTCATCAGAAGTTACCTTACCGTCAAATTTACCATGTGCAGTATCGTACTTAAGAAGGTGTGCCAATGTGGCATTATCAGTCAAATCATTTATTGCAACAACTTCTACTTTTTTGTTTTCCAATAAATTTCTGAAAGTTAATCTACCGATTCTACCGAACCCGTTAATCGCAATTCTTTTCTTAGCCATGTGAATAATTTTAGATTTATTTTTTGCAAAAATACAAAAGCCTACCAATTAATGTTTGATAGGCTTTTGTTTTCCTTGTTTTAAGGCCACTTTATTGTTTCAAAAACTTCTGAGTCATTGTGAAATCTTGGCCTGTTATTTTAATAATATAACTTCCTGGAACAAGTTGAGAACTGCTGAAATAGATTTGGTTGTTTCCAATGCCGAAAAACTCGTTCCTTCTAATATTTCTGATTTTTTCACCCGAAATGCTATACACATCAATACTTATTGAAGATGCATGATCAAGTGTAAATACCACCTTAGCATAATCATTTATGGGATTAGGTGACAGTGGCAAAATTTTATTTTTAATTTGACCATCATCACTTTCTTTAATTGCGGTCGTATTATCTGAGAAAACAACATCCTCATCTCCTTCTCTGTACATAACATAGTTCAGCGGAAGGAAGAACATCTCGTCTGTCGTACCTTCTCCCCATGAGACAAACTTAGGCGGGAAGTTGGGATTAGTCGGGTTGTCTTCTGTGTTATCATAGGAAGCAATCGCGTGGATTTTTGAACCTGCTTTTGCAATTTTATATTTATTAAAATAATAAGCTCCTTGCCAATTAAAGTCCCAATTATCGATTTTTATCAAGTTTTCGGTAGATCCATCTTGGTTTTCAATATAGATTTCCCAACTTTTTCCTAGCAAATGCATATGCGGTGATAAGCCAAATAAACTTATATCAGCAGGTACTTCCCATACACCATGAAACTCAGAAACTCTATTAGGTAGTATGATGAACAACTCCCCTATGACTTCTTGAAAAGGAACCATAATATGACTTCTAACTTCTCTTTCCACCAGCTCATTGTCATCAGCAAAGAAAATATTTACTTCTGACTGATCCCATTCATCATTGGGCCATGGCGCATAATGTATTTGAATAACGAGATCACTATTTGCTTTCAATGTTTGTCCTACACCGTCTGGGTAGAATTGGGCCTTCTGCCCAGGCACATATCCCGGGAATTGCTTTTGGGTTAAAATTTCTAGTTGACTGCCTCCCGTAAATCCACCGAATCCATCAAATCCATACTCTGGTGTCACGGCATCATTAAGCGCAGCTTTACCACTTGTATCTTCAAATAATAATGCGTGATGAAGTATCTTCTTATTTCCTGGTCTGAACTCAATAGCTTTTATCTTCTTATCTTCTGTCAATCCCGTAGGTAGAACAAAGTATCTGTATTCATCTAAGTTATTACCCAGGTGCAAATAGGATTCTGACATTTTCAATACAAGATCTGGTGTTCCTATAGCAGATCCTTCTGGAAAGTCAGGAAATTGAGGTTCTTGAGACTTATCTCCTTCTTCCATCCCATCGTCAACCCAATCAGATATAAGGGCTATCTGGTCGTCAGTGAGGAAGTTTTCCTCTTGGAATCTTGAATACTCTGGATTAGGTTGCCAAGGGGGCATATATTTAATCGATGTGACATATTTAATCGTAAGTCCCCAGTTTTTCACTTCTTCATAATTAGTTAATGACATGGGGCCTATCTCACCTGTCCTGTGACAGATACTACAGTTATTGTATATGATAGGGGCAATATCCTCAGTATATGTTGGGCTCTGAGCAAATAAAGAGACGCCAAACACATTAAGAATAATTATAACATATAATTTCATAATATTAATTTGATTATCAAGCTTTCTATAATGTTCTGTTATCCGCTAACAAAGTAGGAAGTTCTTCAAAGTTATTAAATATCTCCATGCCTTTTTCCTTTATAAGGTCAAGATGCTTATCTGGTCTGTATAATAATACTCTTATTCCTGCATTTACAGCTGCCATCGCTCCATGATAGGTGTCTTCAATTACAACTGCGTCTTTCAGTTCTGTTTCCATTTTCTGAGCAGCAAATTCAAATAAATCGGGATCCGGCTTCCATTTCTGTCTATCATATGCTGAGAAGCGATTGTTATCATCAAAGAATTGATCTAATCCCGTGACCCTTAATGTTTCTTTCATTTTGATATGAGGACCATTAGAAGCGATACAAATCTTACAGTCCAATGACTTTATAAAGTCCAAAGCTCCGGGAACAGGTTTGAGTTCTGTTTCAAATAAAACTTTTGCTCTAGCTCTAAACTCCGCTTCAAACGCCTTGTAATCAATATCTGTATTTGTTTTTGTTTTAATAAAATCTGTAATATTCTTAAATGAAGTCCCTGAAAACATATTATAAGTTTCCTTAAAGGA
>JALZVB010000039.1 GCA_023300835.1 Saprospiraceae bacterium
ACCCCAACAAGAAGCACCAGAACATAAATGACTAACTACGAATTTCACAGTATTTCCACTGACAGAGTTAGTAGTTGAAGATAAGTTAAAAGGACTTAATTGATTCCCACTATTATCTTCAAATCTTACTTCATGGAAGAAAGGATCGAATTCTCCTTTAAGGAAATTAGATGCGTCAAGATCTATTGCACATGCATCGTTAACAGTTACATTAACATTACCATTACATGCCATTGATGGAGCGCCTTGTCCAACAACACTAGCACCATCAGCTTTAATACCTGCATATACGTTATCAACGTAAAGTGCTCCAGTATCAAATGAATTTTGTATCATAATAACATTTACAGAAACAAATTGAGCTCCTGGAGGAGCTACACCAAATGTTCTGATTTCAAGCCATCCACCTATTGCATCAGCAGCAGTGAAAGGTCTTGATTGAGATGTAAGGCATACACCACCACCTAAGTTCCATTGTAATTCTAATAAACCAATATTACCTCCTGAAAGGTGATCATCAGCAAATTGACCAGGCGCAAATTCAATTATACAGTCTCCTTCTTGAGGAGAGAAAAATCTTGCACTTGCACAGTATGTATCACCAGGAGTTACAGCAATGGGGTCAGAGACAGCACCATTAAAGTTAGCTCCTCCACTGAATTGTCCGAAAAGCTTAAGATATCCTTTCCCTAGGTACGGGTTGGTCTCTAAAGGTCCACAGAATCCGCCTAACTCTATAAGTGAGTTACCGTAAAGAGCAAAACCACCTGCGTCTTCAAAGCCTCCTGAAGCTAAAAGATTGGGGCCAAGTTCACCAGTTGCTGAGCATACCCTTGGGATAGCATCGAAAGACGTACATGCGTCTTGAGCAGATATGCCATATGTAAATCCTACAAAGAGGATTAGGCATAAGAATTGTTTAAAAAATAACATGAGATTGAGTTTTGTTATCATTTCAGATATTATAATTAATCGATTAAATCAATTAAAATCGAAACTAGCAACCAAAAAACTGATAACAAATGCTCTGTAGATTGAGATTCAGAGCAATTAGAAGCTTAGTGTAACTTCCTAATAGTCAACAAATTAGACTAGTTTGAGATCAAGTTTTAATGTTCCGTAGAACGATTTCGTCCCTGCAAATATAGGACTTCTTCTGTTTTCCAAGCGTATATGCCATTTTTATTAGCAAAATATTTACACAGAAGGGCAATATTTTTTCTAGACTTGCCCTCAAGAGGATCGAAATGTAACTCAATATTTAAAGCCAAAAATTATAATATGATTGAAAATGACATAATTATTGCTCCAGCCACAGCTGGAATTGGTGCCATTTCCATTATTCGGTTGTCAGGTAATGGATGTATTTCATTAACTGACACTTTTTTCAGTAAGGACTTAACTATAGCAGATACACATACTATACACTTTGGGAAATTAATCGGTAAAAACAAAGTAACAATAGATGAAGTTCTTGTTTCTGTATTCAGGAACCCATCTAGCTATACAAAAGAAGATGTAATTGAAATATCTTGTCATGGATCCAGCTATATCGTCCAACTTATACTTAATCTATTTACAGCTCACGGCGCAAGATTAGCTCAAAAGGGTGAATTCACTCTCAGGGCTTTTCTTAACGGTCAACTAGATTTGTCTCAAGCAGAGGCTGTCGCTGACCTTATTGCCTCTGACAACAAGTATTCTCACGAAATGGCCCTCAAGCAAATGAGAGGTGGCTTTTCACAAGAAATAAAGGGTTTAAGGAATAAATTAATTGAATTTGCAAGCTTAATAGAATTGGAACTTGATTTTGGCGAAGAAGACGTTGAATTCGCTAATCGAACAGACCTTATTACTACTGTCTCTGACCTTGAAGGTATTATAAAAAAATTAATCGACTCTTTTCAGATAGGAAACGTAATAAAAAATGGCATTCCTACTGTTATTGCTGGAAAACCTAATGCAGGTAAATCAACATTACTCAACGCATTGGTAAATGATGAGAGAGCAATAGTTTCTAGTATTCCTGGAACGACAAGAGATACTATTGAGGAAATTCTAGTTATTAAGGGTCTGAAATTTAAGTTGACTGACACCGCTGGAATAAGAGAATCAGATGATGTAATTGAAAAGCTAGGGGTAGAAAAGACTTTCCTTGAACTGTCTAGGGCCCGAATAATTCTATATGTAATAGATGTAACGACAACTGCACCAGAATCAGCGTGGGAGCAAATAAAAGATTTTAAAGATCACACTGTTTTTCTCCTATTAAACAAAATGGACCTGTATCCAAGTTGTCAACCTAACTTATATTATAAAGCAGATGTTTTATCCGAAAAGAATGTTATCAGTTTATCTGCTTTAAATAAAATGAATATTACCTATCTGAAAAATGCTTTGTTTGAAACTGTTATCAAACAAGACCTGTCAGATGAAAATATTATTTCCAACTCTAGACATTATGAATCATTATTAAATACACAAGAATCATTGATTCAAGTAAAATCTAACCTAGCGAACAATATCACTGGAGATTTTGTGGCTATGGATATCAGACATGCTCTCCATCACTTAGGTCTTATTACTGGTGAAATACATACTGATGATTTACTTGATTCTATTTTCTCTAATTTCTGTATAGGAAAGTAGTATTACGAGAGAGATAGCATTGAACTGATTTTTGATGTAATTAGGCATTCATACAAAATTATCTTCGTTTTATAATTTCTATCTCATAGAAAAATACCTGGCTAAAGTTGCTTTAGTCCGCCCAGGCTCCATGCTTCTTCTGCCATATTCCACATTTCACTAGTAGAGACCATACCTACTTCGCTTGTTAGAATTTCTCCTTTTTGGTCAAGGAAGATTATTGTTGGATAACCTTTTACTCTATAATGGTTTGCAAGTTCTGGTCCATTCCCTCTTTCTGCGTTCAATTTATAAGATACGAACTTTTCATTAACATATTCGCCTAGCTTCTGATCCATAAATACACTGCTGTCCATCATTTTGCAAGGCATACACCAATCTGTATAGACATCAACAAGAACGAGTTTGTTATTTCTCTTAGCATTACTCAAGACATCTGAGAGTTCATCAGAAGTGATAAAATTGAAAGTTGATTCTTTTTCCAATAATTTGACATCACCCGCAGACTTTGGCGTTTTACAAGAAAAGAAGAAAGATAGCGCTAAGGCAAAAAGAAAATATCTCATATAATAGTTATTGTGCATATGCGAAAGTAAATCAATATTATCAGAATTCACGTTAAACGAAAAAGAGGCTACACTTGTTGTCAAGTGCAGCCTCCTTATATTATGTTTGATATGAAATAATATTACTTCAACACAATCATTTTTTTAGTCACAGTAAATGTACCTGCTTCTAATCTGTAATATAAAATACCGTTCGCATTGAGCTCTTTTGAGCTGATGTTAAACGTATGAACACCTGCATCAAAAGTACCATTCCTAGACCATAATGTTCTACCTGTCACATCTGACACTGTAAGACTAGCGTCTGTTCTAAGCGGTAAACTGAATGTTAAATCTGTAACATCACTGAATGGGTTAGGTGTATTTTGATAAAGAGCAAAGTCTTGTTCAGAGTTATTGCGGCCGGATAGTGTAATGGGGAGGATTTCTAGACTACCTCCTGCATAAGCTTCAGCAGAGGTAATGTCAGAAGATAAATTAATATTCTGACTCAAAATACCTTTTTGAGTTGCTGTAAACTCAAGCGTAAATAATTCTGATTCTGCAACGGCTTGTTCGCTGTTCCATGAGAATGTCATAAGACCATCTGATAGTACTGCAAAGTTGCTTTCTTGCATCTGTATTCCTTCACCTTCTACATTAGTAAGTGACAATCCGTTGGCTTCTAAAGTGAATTGTAGACCTACAAGCTCTGTTATTTCATTTGCGGTAAGCTGCATAGTTACTGTTTCTCCAGCTTCATAACTTACATCCTCAAAAGAAAGGTTTATGTTATTAACTGATCTACCTACAGGTTTACTATCACGTGCATTGGCAATAGCACTGCCATTTACATCACCTATCTTAACACCTATGAAGTCTTCTTGCATTCTTACATTGTCCAAAGAAAGAATTGTTCTTATCTCATTGAATGGCCACGGATAAACAACGTCCATAGATGATGATTTGTCTACAAATCTCCAACTATCATTATTAGGTAACTCTGTATAGATTCCTAATATTAATTTACGCAGCTCTATCAAATCGATTCCATTAACCTTACTGTCATTGTTTATATCTGCTGCAATAAGCTTGTATGGAGAATCTAATTTTTCTGTACCTAGAACATGCCTCTGAATCAACACTAAATCTAATGTGCTTATCCCATTAAGGAAATCATCATTCTTAGTAGATGTCAACTGATATTCGTTATCTGTTGGATTCTGACCAAATAGAAAGTGACCGGAGTTATCCGTCATTTTCTGAATAGGGTATTGAGGCAGACTACTTGTCAATTCGACCATTACGTCTTCAATTTCTTCTCCTGTCTCAGTCGTAATTTCTCCACCGATTGGGCTCATGCCATCAGGAATAGAGTCACAAGCTTGGTTGTTATCTACTAGTGTTATGAATACAGTACAGAAATCAGAATTATTTCTTTCATCCCATACATATACATTGACAGTTACAAGTGATCCAGAAGGATTAGTAAGATCATCACAATTAAATTCTCTACTTGAGCATCCCGTAAGTGAGTCGAAGTTCTCATCATCTTCTGGTGGTGTACTTGTAAACGTATATCTAATATCATCTTCAGCAGTACAGTTATCAAAGGCTCCTCGATCAAAATCGCAAGCCCATATTTCTATAGATCCATCAATCATTAATGATGTACTCAAATTAACACAGTATGGCGTAGGGGGAATGTTATCTACTACCTTGAAGGTTGAATTACAAGATGCGTTGTTTCCACAACCATCAGTAACTCTCCACGTAACGACGTGATCATTCAAACTTCCAGGTACATCTTCAGGCAGCGTGATTCTAATTTCTTCTCCTGAGACCGATGGTGGGATATAGTAATCTCCCGATGGATCTGCAGTACTAGAAAATGTCATATCTATCCAGCCATTGCCATGTAAATCTACAAGGGCAGTCCATCTTAATCTGTTACTTGCACAGATTCCGACATCGGTAGCTGAATTGGTTAGCATGACGGCATTACTTTTACAGCCAGCTCCTATTGAGAATGTATTGTCTGTTGTACAACCTGTGATTTCAGGTGCAGAATCATCAAATACTTTTACAGTTTGAACTTTAGTGTATATGCCATCTGAATTTATAGAATCTGGGTTGTATGTACACCAGTTGATAACTCTCCAATGGTTTAATATTTTATAACAAGCACCTTCTTGAAAGTAAAACGTATCTGTGTTTAAGCTATAAGCTAATTGATCACAAGGTCCAGAAATCCATGTTGGAACATCTGTTAACAATGATTCAGTACAACTTAAGACAGTATCTCTAGGGAAAGTGACAACGACCTCTTGATCTTCGTCTCCTCTTCTTTCGATTATCTGTTGACACTTCACATTTTCTTGACCTACGACAAACCATTCTCTAGTGATCTTACCTCTACTGCAGCTTGATAAATCAATATCAATTTCTCTGAAGTCTGTAGGTATAATACCACATGAACTGAATGCAGATGCCGTACCAAAAGTGCTGGCTATATCTTCATCGCAATCTACAGTGATATCTGCCGGACATACGATAGTAGGACGAGAAGACTTATCTTCTAATCTTACAGTTGACCATACTTCACTTGAGTTATCACCTTCTGATCCGTAGATGCCGTCGCCATTACCATCATCCCAAACTCTTAAGAAGACATCTATAAGTTTGAAATCTAGCTTGTTGCCATCGGCATCAATAAGGTCATTACAACAGAATGTAACAAACTTACCTCCGTCAATATCAAGAGAATCGTCTTCTACATGACCATCATTATTGAAGGTAATATTAGATGGTGAATCACAGCTGTCAGTATCTCTTCTGATCTCTAGTTTCACATCTCCACAACCATCAAATGATCCGTTGTCTAAACTCTCTGCATGAATTTTAGTAATGCCAAGAACATCGGGATTAGATGGGTTAGGAATTAATGATACGACGATATCTTGTTTAGTAATAGCTACTGGAGGTGTTGCATCTTGTACCGTAACTTGAATCGTATCAGTTGTTTCATTCTGACAGCAATCGTAAGCTCTGTATATAAATGAATGATTTCCAATAGGCACATCTTTAGCACACCACGAACCTAAGTCTTTATCAAATTCAACATTAAATGGATTCATAATAAATGTTGAACCTGATCCAGTTCCAGATCCCGTTACCTCATAGTTGACAAATAATGAACAGTTGTCTTTAAGGTGATTGGGTTTAGGAAAGCATACATTAGCAGAGCAATCCCATGGATCAACAGATGCTTGTAAGCTTTTCTGAATATCAAAAGTAGGACCTTCTGTATCCACTGATCTGATGACTTGAGAACAAGACATTACTGGAGCAGTAGGATCACACCAGTCAAAGACTTTCCATGTTCTTACTACCTCAGTTATTTGTTCACAGCCTGGCTCAGTACTGCATGACGGAAGTATGATATCTTCAAAAGAAGTAAAAGTACTACATACATTACCATCTAGTTTAACAACATTAAGTGGATTCCCTAAGGCATCTGTTGATGTTACATAATATGGATATGCACGACTGACTGCTATACGATAAGCTTCTGCAAGCTCTACTTCTGTA
>JALZVB010000040.1 GCA_023300835.1 Saprospiraceae bacterium
TTCATGCTGAAGAATCTCGTTATTTAAGTACAACTAAACCTTGTAAGGTCAATGAACTATAGATTGCAAATATATCCATATGATATACACCAAATCAGAATAAATAAGCATCTTATTGATGTTAGAAAAAACATATAGAATGTAGTGAAGGACTCTTACAGGATAAAATTTGAAAGAAACTATACACAACTATTCTAAATATTTCTAATTTAGGGCTTCGAACATATTAAATTTAACTACACAATTTTTTAAAGAAAAGAATAAATCATGCGAAAGATCATTCTTACTTGTTCTCTTACTATAGGAATTGCCTTTTTAGGTTTTTCAGATATACTAGCACAAGAAGCAACAGCAGCAGAAGGCGGAGGAGTTTTCCAAGTCTTGAAAGAGAAATTCATTGAAGGGGATTGGAAATTCATGAGTTTTGTATTGGTTACTTTAATACTGGGCCTTGCGTTCTGTATAGAAAGAATCATTACACTTAATATCGCTACTACTAACACTTCTAAGTTAATGAGTAGAATTGATTCTAAGCTAGCAGAAGGTGATCTCGAGGGAGCACAAGAAGTAGCAAGATCTACACCAGGTCCTACAGCAAGCGTATTGTTTGAAGGACTTAAAAATGCTAAAAATGGCCCAGAAGCTGTTGAAAAAGCGATCGTTTCATATGGTTCAGTTCAGATGGGACTTTTAGAAAAAGGACTTGTATGGATTTCATTGTTTATTGCAATTGCACCCATGTTAGGATTTATGGGAACAGTAATAGGTATGATTCAAGCCTTTGATATGATTGAAGTAGCAGGTGATTTATCTCCAGCCGTAGTAGCAGGGGGTATTAAGGTAGCCTTATTGACAACCGTATTTGGACTTGTTGTGGCAATTATCCTACAAGTTTTTTATAACTACATAGTTTCTAAGATTGATAGTATAGTAAACAAGATGGAAGAATCTTCTATCGGTTTAGTAGATGTAATGGCTAAGCACGGCCTTTTTAAGTAATCTTCATTAACGTACTTACATATGTATAAATTTTTAACTCGAAAAGGAGGTTTAGTTGCTATAGGAATAGGACTTATCAGTGTTCTTATCGCTATGGGAACTATGATCAATGGCGTAACGTCTAACTACAGTATGTCTGATGATCTTAATTCTATAATGAAGAGTAACCCAGAGGCTAATTTTGATTTTATCAATCCAGCAATATCTGTTGTTATAGGTCTGATAGCTATAGCATTTATCGCTGCATTACTTTTTGGTATACTCGGCTTATTTTCTGACCCTAAAGGGGCTATTAAGTTTCTTATAGGTGCAGCGCTTATGCTAGGTCTATTCTTTATACTGTCTAATGCAGGAGGAGAAGAAAGTGCCAAAATTACACGTCTCATGGAAAAATTCGATGTTTCTGATGGGGTCGGTAAGTTTATTGGTGGTGGTGTAAAAACTGCTGTTATAGGTATAGCTGCGGCATTTATTTTTGCGGCTGTAATGGAAATCTGGAACCTATTTAAATAAAACTACTATGGCCAAAAAGAAGCAAAGAGAAACACCTGAAGTAAATGCTGGTTCTATGGCGGACATCGCCTTTCTACTACTCATATTCTTCTTGGTGACAACTACAATAGATGTAGATAAAGGAGTGCTCGTACAGTTACCACCTTGGTCTAATGAACCACCTGAGGTTTCTAAGATGAAAACACGAAATGTGTATTCTGTATTAGTAAATGCTCAAGATCAGTTGCTCGTAAGAGGAGAACCGGCTACCGTAAGAACATTACGAGAGAATGCTAAGGAATTTATCATGAACCCCAAAAGGTTGGAGAACATGTCAGAAAGTCCTAACAAAGCAATTATTTCTATTAAGAATGATAGGGGGACAAGTTACAAGACCTACCTAGAAGTCTACAATGAAATTAAGGCAGCTTATAATGAATTAAGAGAAGAGAGATCTCAGAAACTCTATGGGCGATCATATGAATTTTTAGAAAAGGATAAGCGTAAAAAGATAAGAACAGAGATTCCTCTGGTTATATCTGAAGCGGAACCTTCTGACTTTGGTAACGAATAAATTAAATCATGGGAAAATTTGTTAAAAAAAGAGGGAAATCAACTCCTGCAGTATCTACAGCATCTTTGCCAGATATCGTATTCATGTTACTGTTCTTTTTTATGGTAGTAACGGTACTGAGAGATGCAGAGATAAAAGTTGCTAATAATGTACCTTCAGCTTCAGAGTTGACTAAGCTTAACAAGAAGTCACTTGTCAACTATATTAACATAGGAAAACCTACCAAGCCTAATCAGGCTAAATACGGTACTAAGCCTAGAATACAATTAGGAGACAAGTTTGCTGAAGTGAGTGATATTCCATTATTTCTTGAAAAACACAGAAGTACTGTGCAAGAAAAACAAGACCAGGTATTACAACATCACTCAAGGTAGATGGAGAAGTAACTATGGGAATTGTAACTGATGTGAAAACACAGCTCAGAAAATCAGGACAATTGAAGATAAATTATTCGGCTAAGATCAAGGTAAAAGAATAATTATATCCAATTATAAATAACAAAAGGCGCAGGTTTCATTGAAACTTGCGCCTTTTTTATTTATCTCAATCGATCCATCGATCTTACAAGTTTATCATCTTTAGATATAAATTTCATGGCAGCTATACCCATGATAACAGATAGTATAGGCATTATCATTCCAGCCCCGTATTGAGTATCCCCTTCAGGTATAAGAAGATTAAGGTATATAGCACCAGCAAGAAGTCCAATCCCAGCTGCAATAGTGAGATAAACCAGTTTTTTCTGTAATGGCCTGTTTTTATAGAGTCCAATAGTTACTAGACTCAGTATTCCACCTAGGCATACTAGGGCAATTAATCCCGTATTATCATTGATGTCAAACAGCTGATCTTCATATAATGGGCTGAACCCCGACTTACTAGATCCAAACGGTAAGGCAAAAAGCCCCCAAAATCCAGCACTGGCTATGAGCAAAAAAAACGATTGAATCCGTTGTATCATTTAACTTAGTATTTATTTGTCAATATATTTTCAATACAAATGTATTACAAATAGAGATTTCATGATCATCAGAATCAAATGACACAATCTAGAAATAATGGAATATAGCTACTGGGAACATAAACACTGGTTTGAAAAGCAAGATATCGTAATAGTAGGTGCCGGCCTTACTGGCACTTTATCAGCGATAGCCATCAAAAAGAAATTTCCTAACAGAAAGGTTGCCGTTATAGAGGCACATCCTATACCTCGGGGAGCAAGTACTAAAAACGCTGGCTTTGCATGCTTTGCAACAATAGGGGAGATTCTGGATGATCTTAGTACCACATCTGAGAATAAAGTCATAGAAACGATAAGTTTAAGGTATAGCGGTCTGAGTTTATTAAAAGAATTGGTTCCGTCAGTATCAATGTTATATTCAGGCAATGGAGGCTGTGAGCTCTTTAATACAAGTCATGAATATGATAAGTGCATAGATAAGCTTGATTATGTAAACAGCCTCATCCAGGAAGCCACAGGATTATCTAACTGCCTTTCTAAAGTAAAGATTGAAGATTCTGGAGTAGGCAATAGGACATCACAATTGTATAAATCTGCAATATTCAATAACAATGAAGGTTCGCTTAATCCGGTGAAACTCATTAAGCAATTGAATCATATTGCAATTAACCTAGGTGTATCGTTTCATTATGGACTCAAAGTCAATAGCTATAATGCTGAAAATGATAAAGTATATGTCGATGTCAATGGTATGGAGCTTATATGTCAAGAATTAATTTTCTGTACCAATGCATTTGCACAAGACCATTTTCCTCAAGAGGATATAAAACCTGCACGAAATATAGTCCTTGTATCAGTACCACATGATGATGTCCTTCAAGGAAATTACCACTGTGAACAAGGGTATATTTATTTTAGAAATATAGAAAACCGTTTATTGATAGGTGGAGCTAGGAATATTAACCTATTAGCTGAGTCTACCAGCAAGTTCGGATTCAATCCTGAGATAGAGTCTTTTCTTAAAGAATTTGCACATTCTAAGCTAGGATTAAAAAACCTACAATTCCCATATAAGTGGAGTGGAATAATCGCAACAGGACAATCAAAGTTCCCCATTATTAAGAAAGTAGAAAACCACGTTTATACAGCCGTAAGAATGGGTGGAATGGGAGTAGCCATTTCCTCTGCAGTGGCTCAGCAGGTAGCAGACCTGATAGAACTATAGATATCCAAGTGTCATATGATTGTTATTGATTATTAATGAAATAAAAATGTAAAATTTACCGCTAGCCTAATCTCTCAAACTCATAAAGAGAATTACTTTTGTATCACTAGTTTCTTTCCCGCTACTAGTATTTCCCCCATCCAAGTAATCTGAACGAACTCCGTAAAAGGAGATGTATTACTTAACTTTTAACCAAAACTTATCCCATGGTATTTACCGATTTCATGGGTAGAGGTAGCATTGCGTCCACATGGATGCTCTGTTGTTCTTTGCTCATCCTAAATCTAGGAAATCAACTATTGGCTAGTGAGGGGGCATCACCACCCACATTAGTTTGCGATGGCCAAGTGAATGTTTCGCTTGGTGACGATTGTGATGTAGGCGTAATTATTACTCCTGACATGATCCTTGAAGGAACAATTGATCCTTCTTACACTTACAGTGTTTCCATTAGCGGTCCAGGTCTTGCCGCTGGAGGAGACGTGATTACTGATGTAGGAAACTACGAGGTTACTATTACTTCTAGCGACGGCAACAGATGTTGGGGGAACATCAAAGCCGAGGACAAATTTGGTCCTAATGTTATTGATTGCGATTGTCCTCAAGACAATCCTTGTACATTACAATTTATGTGTAATGATCTTATTGAACCTACTGATGCACCCGATGCAACAGATTGTTCGGAGTTTACCGTAAGCCACTCAGATAATTTTTTGGGTAGCGATTGTGCTAGCGTTAGTACTTTAATAAGAACGTGGACGTATAGGGATGTTCATAACAACATCACGTTGTGTCAACAGTACTTTACGACTACTCCATTTGATGTAACAACAGAAGTTGTCTGTCCTCATGGAGAAGATGCTACAGATCCAAAACTCGTTCAAATTCCTTGTGGGTTAGGTACGACGCCTAAGGAAATCTACAATCATTATTATGCAGCTCATGTAGAGGCTAACCCATTTTCTGACCCACCTACAGAAGTAGAGCTTGCAGAAGCTTATCGTATAGCAG
>JALZVB010000041.1 GCA_023300835.1 Saprospiraceae bacterium
TTCTTGCCATGCATATGGTCTTTGATAGATCGGAATTTCAAATAAATATTTACCCGTAAAAATGGCTTCTAAATTTAATTCTTCTGCTTTAATAGATTGCAATTTAGAGGAGTCTATATTTTCCATATAATTATGCTTTAATAATATTTTGTATTTTTTTTTAATTCTAGTTAGGGAAAATGCTATCAAAGAATGAAGTGATAGATTATAACACATGACATCTTCCCCCATTCTCGTTCACATATACCTGTAAATACAATATGTAGGTTTTTAAACACATAGAAACATAGTTCACATAGGCGTTTCAAAAATTTTACTTCCTAGTTTTTGAACCCTAACTATGTGTTCTACTGTGCCTATGTGTTTAATTTTCTACTTGTTATTTGTATTCTATTCATGATAAAATCGTAAAAGAGGAATTTTTCTATACACCACAATCACAAGATTAGTCAAATTGATATATCTCCCCTCACAAACTTAGTAATCACAGAAGTATCATTAGAGACGAGCAGCTGATTCGCACTAAAGTCCTCTTTTTCTTGCTCGAATAATTTAATGAATTCTACTCCTAAATTATAATTGTGGGTCAAAAAAAATAACTGCTTTGCTTGTTGGCCAAAATGTAGCAATTGGTTTAACATTTTGGATAATCTACCTGCATCAAAACTCGAAACGGGATCATCAAATACAATTGTTTTTTGGCTTAGCTCTGGGTCCATTTCTAGCTTAGTTAAAAAGAAAGATAAGGCTAAGGCATTTTTGTCTCCTTCGCTCAAAGCATATTTCATAGATGGCTGTTTACCTTTATCTACATGGACCACTTCTTTGTTATGAATGCAAAGCGCAAATTTCACGATAGGTTCTGTGCTACTCCCCATATAAGCGCTCGTCATCTTTTGGAGACTCAGGTAAGGGGCGAAGTGTTTTAGATAACGATTAATTGTTCCTAGATAGTTTTTAAAAATCAATTCTTTATAGTCATTTAATTCGGCGTTATTCTTTTTGTTCTGCTTTTTTAATTTTTCAATCGCAATAGTATATTTTTTTAAATCATTGCAGTGTTGATCTATAGTGGGGTCGGATTTCTTTTGTATCGCTAATAGTTGAAGTAATTCCTTTTCGATTGCCACTATACCCGTATCTTCATGTGATTTCAATAAATCAATGCTTTCATTATAGGAAAGAATCGCTTCATTCATTGTATTCACTTTCTCCATCATTTGACGAATAGCTTGTTCAAAATCCAAACCAAGTAAGGCCAACCTATATTGCTATTGGTCGGGAACATCTTGTCTTGAGAAATATTAAGACCAGTTTTCATCTTTCTTACAATAAGATTTATGGAAATGTAGATTTTACTGGAAGTAGAATAGTTCGTACTTATTCTGATGATAATATTTCTGCAGGGTACAATGTGAACTTTCCTATAAAAGGTGCTCTACGGGCGGAGTTGGGTGCAGGACTTGGCGTATCATTTATTGATAAGATTGAATATGAGCAAAAACCAGTTTGGCAAGGGGCTGCTCAGGTGTATGAGGATTATACACTTTCAAATTTTGATATTGATCCGACTTCGTCGTACCAAGCTACAGGTAAGTTGATGTTAACCTTACCCTATAATTTCCAATTATTTGGAGGAGCGACGTATAGAAGTCAGTTCGCCAGTCAACTGACTTCTCCGCAGACTATGAGAGAAAATACACTAGAAAAATTTGCTGATTTACAAGTTGTACTAGGATTTAGATATAATATTAATCATTAGAAAAATAACACAATGAAAAACTTACTCTTACTTATAACAAGCATGGCCTTTGTGGTCACATCTTGTAGTAATGATGACGACATCATTTCCATGAGTTCAGAAATCAATACGATCGATAGTGTAGACCATGTGATTGCTACTGAAATTCTTAGACTAAGTATTCTTTCTGAGTATGGAGGTGCTTTTAAGCAATTGAAATTGTTTGGAGAGCATGTATTAGATCTAGGTATGCCATGTGGGAGTGAAGATTCTTTTAATGTTGAAGAGGGTTTGGCTCAGCAGTATAGTTTGACTATTCCTTATGACGTATCTTCTTTTTGTAATAATCTAGGCTATATAATTTATTTCGGTAATCAGCGTAACGGTAGTCAGAAGGTGTCATCCGAGATACTTGAATTAGATATCTTTTTACAAGGTTCTCAGAATTTTAAGAAAAATTTTGAAAGTAATGATTGTGTCTATTGGCAAAGCGGAATTAGAAATATAATTATTAACTCAGGTATTGCTTCTGAGATTGACCCCAGATCAACGCTTAATTTAGCTTTATCAGATTCTTATTATGATGTGGAATCAGATGAGATGCAAAGTGATTTTACACATACTTTCAATTTGGAAATTAGGACATTTGAGAATGCACAATCGCGAAGCATAGAATTTGAAGGGACTATTCAATCCGTAGACGGTGAATGGGCGGTTTTGTATGATGATGGGATCGTGCATACGTTATAAGTAAGTCTTCTGAATCTTACAGTAAAATACACTAGAAAAATTTGCTGATTTGCAAGTTGTACTAGGATTAAGATATACTATTAATCATTAGAAAATAACACAATGAAAAATCTACTTTTACTAATCACAGTCATGGTCTTTTTTATTACATCTTGTAGCAATGA
This sequence comes from Saprospiraceae bacterium, assembly GCA_023300835.1. GTDB lineage: Bacteria > Bacteroidota > Bacteroidia > Chitinophagales > Saprospiraceae > RFSX01. The sequence goes on from JALZVB010000041.1 coordinate 2,656, forward strand.
TGAGGACATATCTTCCATGAGTTCGGAAATCACTAC
>JALZVB010000042.1 GCA_023300835.1 Saprospiraceae bacterium
CTGCAAAAGTCATTTGATATTTGTTTTGTGAGAAATTAATCATATATTTGCCTTAAAACACGCCGAATATCTTATATATTTAAGGGTTTTAAGGTAAATATAGGGTTAATTTATCACTTAAAGAAATGTTGAAAGACTTTTGCAGAGTCTTCTATAGCTGTTTAAAAAAGATGAGATATTCATTCCCAATAAGGGCGTGATGAACATTCATCATAAGCGAAAAAGGCATGAATATATCGCTTTTTAATACAAGTAAATGATACGATTTTATTTGGAAACAGCTATATGATGAATTCATTCAACTAATATTTAAGATGAATGATTATCAAAGAAAACTCTTGGTTTTGGGGTTTGATTTGGTTTTTTCTGTTTTGTTTTCTTTGCAAAAGCTTTATTTGCAATTTCTTTTTTTGGGGCTCTTGAGATTATATAATCTCCTCGTTAATTAATCTTATGAATAACAACAGGATACAAAGTCAATAAATCTTGAATCCAGATATATTATTCAATGTTTAATAAATGCATTTCATTGTGACTGACTATCGTTTCATTTACTACCTATTTGTAAGATTAGTCGTTGTAATAGTATTCACGGGAACACTTTCACCTTTGACTTCTGACGGATTATTCTGGATACTACTATTTCTATTATTCTACACGATAAGCAGTGGATGGGTTTACTACCTTGCTTTTTAATTTTTAGACAAAGACTTAGTCAAGGGCTTATTGGCTATTGTCGTAGCAATGGTCATAGATTTATTTTTCTCTAAATTAATGTTCGACGGAGCTAAAGAACTCAAACTTCACTTACTATACGTGCCCTCAGGATTGTTCCCTTTCTTACTTGTTTGTGCTTTTGTAAAGAAACCTTTAAAGTCAGAAAGTAATAACCTAAAACAAAAAGCCTAAGCCTTAGGAAACTCAATTCGTTATAGAATTTCGTTTTCGATAAAAATACCTGTTCTAATATCCAGATACTTGTAGGGAGAAATGTACATTTATACATACAAAAAATAGAAATGAATAGCACTAACCAACAGCTTTTAACTCAGACAGGAATTATAAAGAAAGTAAGCACTGTACTGTCGTTTTCGCTAGTCATATTTCTATTTCTCAGCTCATGCCAATCATCTGACAGCAGTGGTAAGAAAGAACTGGGAGAAGTGAAGCTTCAAGTAACTGGCAACGTTGCAGCCCAGCAACACTTTGAGGAAGGCTTATTGTATCTTCATAGTTTTGAATACTTAGATGCTATGAGCAGTTTTATCAGAGCGCAGAAAGCAGATCCAGAGTGTGGTATGGCCTATTGGGGAGAAGCCATGGCTTATTACCACCCGTTGTTCAATAAAGAGCTGACTTCTATGGCTCAAAGGTTATTAACCAAAATGGGTACAACAAAATCAATCAGAGCAAAACGATTTAAGACTGAGATAGAAAAAGATATGTGGGAAAGCATAGAGATACTATTTGGTTCAGGATCAGAATCATCTAGAAATAAAGCTTATAGTACACATTATCAAAAGCTATATAAAAAATACCCTGGCAATCATGAGATCGCATCGTTCTACGCATTATCATTATTGAAAACGCCTAAAGCCCTGACAAATAATAAAAAGAACTACGAAATAGCTGGAGAAATCAATTCTGATATATTGAAATCCAATCCTAAACATCCTGGCGCATTACACTATCTGATACATGCTTACGATTCTCCTTCACATGCCCATCTTGCACTAGATGCTGCTAACAAGTATGCTAGTATTGCCAAAGATGCCGGCCATGCTTTACACATGCCTTCGCATATTTATTTGGCTCTAGGCAAATGGAATAAAGTCGTTAATTCTAATATTGACTCTTGGAATGCCGGCGTCCTCATTAAGAAAAAATATCCCAGAAATCAAGACTTAGGTTATCATTCTCTCAGTTGGTTACATTATGGTTTACTACAGCGCGGCGAGAACGAAATGGCTAATAATGTACTAAACGAAATGGTCAAGTATAGTAAAACTTATTCTGATATCATGGCTCGTACATACATGGTTGCCATGAGGAGTACCCATATGTCAGAAACTGACACATGGACTGGACCTATCGCTGATCTCAATATCAAAACAGTTGACTTACACCTGACTAAGCAAGTAGGCAATGCTTATGCTAATGGGATGCAAGCATTTCATAAGAAAGATAAAAGCAAACTACAGAAAATCATTAAGGAGATAGGTGTAAAAAAAGAACTGGCTCGCATGAACCTGAGTACTGAATATGCTTCTATGTGCAATACAGCTGGCAACCCTAGAATTCCACCTAATCAATTAGATATAGATATCGTATCTGTAATAGAAAAGGAACTTCAAGCGGCTTTATTTGAACTAGAAGGAAAGAATGACAAAGCATTAATTGCACTTGAAGAAGGCGTTGCTATTTTCGAAAAACTGGCAATGGCTCAAGGTCCACCGATAATCATAAAACCGATACAAGAAGCCTATACCGCAGCTTTGATAAAGAACAAACAGTACGATAAAGCCTTAGTTACGATTAATAAATGTCTGAAATCTCATCCAGAAAGATTGCAGTCTTTGAAGTTAAAAAAACAAATTTTAGATAATTTTAATAATACCGAAGAGGCTAAACAAACATTAGTTTCTATTGAATCTAACATGTCAAATCAACCTAGAAAGCCCTTGACTGCCTATATGGTTAAATAAAAACTTAAACTGATATAAGTAGATATTATTCGAATACTTCAGTATATGCTGACTCCATTTGTGTGATTTCTACATCACTCAATTCCGTGTATAACTTCCGCTTACGGTTGCTCAATTTTCCATTATTCTGATGTAGAAACAATACCATATTATCAAGTTTCTTATCAGGCATATCAACTATAACTTGAATATCTTCTCTTAACTCATCGTAGCGTTTCAGAAAAAGGAGTTCTTCAGGAATATCAACTGTTACTGTAGTCTGAATAGCCGTTGCTAAAAATATGGCGTTATTGGTCATATCAGGAAACCGATATAAAGCTTCAATCTCTGACGGATTGTGAACAGTCATTTCACCAGATTCACTGAACGCATATTTTACCTTCCTTGCTACGAGGTCAGATAATATTTCTAATGTA
>JALZVB010000043.1 GCA_023300835.1 Saprospiraceae bacterium
CAGGACAGTTTATTTCTGCTGTTATTTGATTTTGGCGCTGAACTCGGCGATACCATTGTTAGATATGATCCATTTAAGCGTGGTGAATTTTCAGGTACTTATTATCCGGATAGCTCTACGATAGCCCATAAAATGGAAATGTATATTTCTGACATCTCATTTACTGACATAGAGGGAATTAACACTGAGGTTAAAACGATGACTCCCATTGATACAGATTTAGATTATCGCAGTGACAGAATATTAGCAGGAATAGGGAGTTTGTCACAATCTTTTACGGGACATTCTTTTTACTACTTAGCAAACGGTTGTGATAACGGAGGACTGGTATGCTATAATAACGAAGAACTTGAGTATAAAACTTCTAATAGTTTTGGACATCCAGGCTGTGATAATATTTCTTCAGTAGATAGCGTAGATGATGAATTGCAATTGAACCTTAATATATTCCCTAATCCTTTTAGATCAAAAATAAGTATTGAAACGGACTTAGATCAATTCACGTTAAAAGTCATAGATCTCAACGGAAGCGTCCTCATCACCGGATCTAATCAATACCAGTTGAACACAGAGTCGCTTTCTACAGGTGTCTATATATTACAGATTGCTACAAGAACGGGTATAAGAAATAAGGTTGTTGTTAAACAATAAGCTGTAACTTAAGAGCTCCCTGTATCCATTGGACCTTCTAGAAGTGACTGAAATAATAGCTTCTCGGAGCTTAATTACAAATTTTAATATGGGGCCAAATCCCGAAAAGCCACATCTATATACCCCTTCCTACATATAACTCACTATATATTTATATTTGCTAACCTAAATAGATATAAGTTATGCTGGAAGTAGCGAGAATAAGAGAAAACATAGATTCTTATGCCGAGTCACTCAAGAAAAGAGGATGGGATGCTGAGAAGTCTGCTGTATTACAACGTGTTATCGATTTAGATGACCAAAGGAAGGTATTACAAACGGATAATGACAAGCTGTTATCACAACGTAATCTATTATCTAAGGAGATAGGTAATCTATTCAAATCAGGTAAGCAAGAAGAAGCAAATGCCGCTAAATCGCAGGTAGAAACGCTTAAATCATCTATTGCTGAGCTAGAAGCCAAAATAACTGAAAACAATAGTTCACTAGAAGAGCTACTATTTACTATCCCCAATATTCCGCACGAGTCTATTGTGTTTGGCAAGTCTGATAAAGATAATGTCGTGTCTCAAGATTGGGCTGGTCCATTACCTACTTTACCAGAAGGGGCTATGCCGCATTGGGATCTAGCTGCTAAATATGACATATTTAATCTTGAACTAGGTGTTAAGATAACCGGTGCTGGTTTTCCAGTTTTCAGAAAGAAAGGGGCCAAATTACAGCGATCTCTCATTAATTTCTTCTTAGATGAAGCCGCTGCTGCTGGATATGAGGAGATTGTGCCGCCTTTATTGGTTAACGAAGCTTCAGCAAAAGGGACTGGGCAGTTACCAGACAAAGAAGGACAGATGTATTATGTAGAAAAAGATAACCTCTATCTGATACCTACAGCCGAAGTTCCCGTCACAAATATATATAGGAACGAAATCGTAAAGTCTGACCAATTTCCTATTAAATTAACAGCATATACGCAGTGTTTCCGTAGAGAAGCCGGTTCTTATGGGGCTGATGTTAAAGGTCTCAATAGAGTCCACCAGTTTGATAAAATAGAAATCGTACAGATAGAACATCCTGACAATTCTTATGCAGCATTGGACAAAATGGTCAAGCATGTAGAAGGATTATTGCAAAAATTGGAACTACCATACAGAATTCTTCGTTTATGTGGTGGTGATTTGACATTCGCATCTGCATTGACTTATGACTTTGAGGTTTACTCAGCAGCCCAGAAAAGGTGGTTAGAAGTAAGTTCTGTCTCTAATTTTGAGACATTTCAGAGTAATAGACTCAAGCTCCGTTATAAAGATGAACAGGGCAAAAGCAAATTAGCCCATACACTTAATGGAAGTGCGATGGCGTTAGCACGAATAATTGCGGCGATGCTAGAAAATAACCAAACCGAGCAAGGGATAAGAATACCTAAAGCGTTACAATCCTATACCGGTTTTGAATACATAGATTAACAATATCTTTAAATATAAAATTGAAATATTATGATGGGTTACATGATCATTCTAGGTGCTTTTACGCTAGTAGGCGGACTCCTAAGTGGTAAACTAAAATCCACTTTTAATAAATATGGAAAAGTCGCGCTCAGAAATGGGATGACAGGTAGAGAAGTGGCAGAAGCGATGCTTTCACATTATGGCATACATGATGTAAAAGTTGTAGCAGGTAGAGGTCAACTTACAGATCATTACAATCCCCTGACTAAGACTATTGCCCTCAGTGAGCCCGTATATGGAAGTAACAGTATTTCAGCAGCAGCTGTAGCAGCTCACGAATGCGGTCACGCGGTACAACATGCCACAGCATATAAAGCGCTGAAGATGAGATCAGCATTGGTACCTGTCGTTAATTTTTCTTCTAAGGCACAGCAATTTCTCTTTATGGGAATGATGATGGGTCTGGGTGGAGGACTACTGAGTGGCAATTTAATGTTAATATTGTTGTCTGCGACATTTGGCGCAACGGCAGCCTTTAGTCTCATAACACTTCCCGTAGAGTTTGATGCATCTAAGAGGGCTTTGGCTTGGTTAGATGAAACTAATGTCACACAAGGAGAGGAATACGATGGTGCCAAAGATGCCTTATGGTGGGCAGCTATGACATATGTAGGAAGTGCATTGAGTGCTCTTGCGATGTTCTTATATTTCTTTTTCCAACTTATGGGCAAAGAGTAATATAAGACCAACTTTAAATAAAAAAACCAATAAGAAAATAATTATGAGTGAAATCATAGACGCGGCGATAACCAACGGCAGATCCAAGATGGATGGTGCCGTAGTACACCTGAGAGAAGAACTTATCAAAGTAAGAACTGGAAAAGCATCTCCATCTATTCTAGGAGGTCTCAAGGTAGATTATTACGGAGCACCTACCCCACTAGATCAAGTGGCTAATATTAGTGCTACTGATTCTAAGACACTTAACATACAACCATGGGAGAAGTCGCTTCTAGGTGCTATAGAAAAAGCTATTTTTCAAGCCAATCTAGGTCTCACTCCTATGAATGATGGGACAAACATCCGTATCATGATTCCACCTATGACGGAAGAAAGAAGAAAAGAAATGGTGAAGAAAGCCAAAGCCATGGGAGAGGA
>JALZVB010000044.1 GCA_023300835.1 Saprospiraceae bacterium
ATTTAAGTGATAAAAACAATGTCCTGTAAAATTGAAAAACACCAATGAAAACGACAGACAGAATTTTGGAACTTGATGGATTGCGGGGAATTGCAGTACTGTTAGTCTTGGTCTGGCATTACTTTACTTGCCAATATCTACGTAATGGCAGTTCAACCTCTCCTGTAGACGTATTATATTTGTCTACCAAGCTCTTCTGGTCAGGTGTAGACCTCTTCTTTGTATTATCCGGGTTTCTAATTGGCGGAATAATATTAACTAACCACCATAAATCAAACTTCTTAGCAGTTTTTTGGACTCGAAGAGCATGTCGAATACTGCCGCCTTTCGTATTGCTTTTCATGGCATACCTAATCAGCTCCAACATGGCGTTTTCCGTAAATTACCCATGGCTATACAGTCGCGAAATGCCTGCATTATCCTACCTAACATTCACCCAAAATATATTTATGGGCCTAAATGGAACATTTGGAGCTAACTTTATGGGCGTAACTTGGTCACTTGCAGTTGAAGAGCAGTTTTACATCATCGCGCCGCTACTCGTAATGGCGATAGGCAACAAATACTGGATCAGACTATTGATTCCTTTAGTAATTACCGCATTTCTTCTACGCATATTTTTCCCTGGATTTCACACTTATGTGAACACCTTATTTCGTATGGATGCATTATTATTGGGCTTTGCTGTTGCAGCTGCATATTCTAACAAACATCAATGGAATGTGGCTTTAAAACATAAATACACTGTACTCATCATTTTTGCTGTAGTTCTACTGGTACTAGCTCTGTGCGGGTACCTATTTGAAGCCCTTACCGAAGTTAAATTTTTATGGTTCGCTATATTCTATACAGCCATACTTACAACGGTCTTGATTTTCAGAGGAAGCAAGTTGACCGCTTGGCTTCGTTCACCTCTACTTTGCTTTTGGGGAACACTAGCATATGGTCTGTACTTGTATCATCAGGCAATTTCAGGACTGTTACATGGCTATTTCCGCGATGGCGCCTCGCCACAAATAATGACATTTGAAGGCCAAGCTCTAACGGGTCTCTCACTGATTCTAACTGTATTATTGTCAATGGCATCATTCCATTGGTTTGAGTCTCGCTTCATCAATCTTGGGAAAAAGCGAAAGTATATCTAATCCTTTAGGTAGATGTACTTTAAGCTAGCATTGTCCAGCATCTATTTTGCCAAAAGCTTTTTTCGAGCTTGTTATTCTCAGCCTCAAGCGCCTTGAGCTTAAGCGCATCTGAAGCGTTCAACCGCAATTTTTGGCCTTCAACTTGTAAAACGTCGCGCCGTCGGCACACCTTTTTGGTGATCCTTCTCTTGCTCTTATAAAGGGTACTTAATGTCATAGAGCACGTCAAAAACTAGCTTATTGAAGTTTGACCTGTTGAATTGAGTTGTAGCAAGCTCAGAAATTCGACAACGTTTGCGATCAACCCGTTGAGGTGTCATTAGGCTGAGGATTTTGTCTTCATATGGTTTTTGTGAACGTGCAGTGCATCACCCCACACCAAATGCCCATCATCGCAGCTCAACCTGCGATACCAGTTAGTGGTAAAGTTTAAGAAGCCATTTCTTACAAACCTTAATTATGGTACGGGAGAATTTTGTTTGAAAAGCTTCGTTTTCTGTTTGAAATGATGCCAACCTGTTTTTAATGAGCTCTTTCTGAGATTCAAAAACTGGTGAAAAATAATCAATTACAAATTCGTATAGCTTTATATCGTAGTAGATATATTTAAGTATCTCTTGATCATCAAAATCAACGTCTTTCGTTGTGATTATTTTAGCTTTTGAAACATTCATAATATCATAATATTCAGATATTTCATTCAACTTTCTACCGTACTCCTCTCCTATTGTAAACAAATTTTTCACAAAATCTGGTATATTTAATCCCTCGTAAGAATCTTCAGACATATGCTTTGCCATAGGAGAAAGTCTGCTAAGCATTTTTGTTTCCATCATTCTAGAAACATTTCTTAATACCTTTATTTGGATCTCCTCTTCTATTTGTTGATTACTCATACGGGATGATTTGTTTCTTTTAAATAACTTTCTTTTGTCCGATGTGAGAATTGAACCACCTCTTTTCAGAAGATTGTACATTATATAACATACATATAAACATATATTTAATACATGGTAAACATGATAAACAGTCGACCGTTTGTCAAGTTTTATTTTATATGTTATATATTAATACCGAAACCAAAGCATAATATGCCTTCCAAATCTTCTACTCAGTCTAAGAAAAAGACTACCAGAAAGACATCAAAAAAATCTGCTGGTTCTTCTTTCCTCCATAACCCCGTTGACCCCATGAACCAGTACCCCAACTACCTTACTGGTAAGGACGAATATGGTCCACCTCCCCCATTTGGAATCAATGAGCACGACACATTCAACATGAAGCCATTCAACCCCAATGTTGTCAACTCTATTTTTGGTGGACCCATCGTTCATCCTCCTCAAGTTGGACCAAGCCCAGTAACATACAGTCAGGGACTTGGTGGTATGGGTGGTATTCTGATGCCACCTGCGTACAACATGCTTGGTCTACCCAACCCAGCCGCCCCAATCGTAAAACCTATGACACCAAAGGTTCCTAAACTGAAATCTAATACCAGTGCACCAGCTGTACTCCCAGCTCTACCTAACCCTGGACAGTTTTCTCTTTTCCCTCCTTATGGGTTTGACACTATCCAGCCCCAATACATCAACCCATCGGATCCCAACAACCAGTTCCCTCACCCTATCACCGGTTCTCTTACTGAACCAGGGCCATCTTTGGCAGGGGGTATGAATGCATTCGACCCTTACAATGTTATTGGTGCTCCCCAGGGTACACCTGGACAAATGTTGGATATGCGTGCCAGAATGGCAAGTCAGCCTCAACATCCTCAGGCACCATACCACTTTATGGGTTAAATAACAATGGAGGATAATTACTGATAATAATAATACATTGTTTCTTTCATTAATTCATTTCGTTTGTATTTTTTATCTGGAAATAAATATTGTGTATATTTAAAGGGTCATACAGAATGGCTTTGTTTGTAAAGATACACGCTATGATGGAAGAACAGAAAGATAAAGAGA
>JALZVB010000045.1 GCA_023300835.1 Saprospiraceae bacterium
AATTAATACTTCCTGCAGGGTCTCTCAACAACTTCTTTACTTGCCACTTAAGTAGGCTTTCTTTATCACCCCACTTCCCACTCTCTGACAAATAGCTAGACTCATCAAAATTATATATATCAGTTAATTTGTCAAATATTGTTTCCTCAATATGAAAAGTAGAATTAATAGTATCAAACTTTGGGTATAATTCATTGACAAATTTTTCAATAGCCCTTTCCTCAAATTCATTACATATCACAAGCGAATCAAGTAGAGATAAAACTTCCTTTTTCTTCAATTGCTCTTGTGTAGTAATTCTAATCTCACCTAATTTTGTCTGCATATCCTTTGAAGTATAAAAGACGGTTGCAAAAAACAAAGCAAGAACAATCAGAAACATCCTAATAGGATTATAGTACGTCTGCCTTTGTCCAGCGATATAGCTATTTACCCATTTTCCGGGGATCCATAGATGAAGAAAAGTCTTGAGGAATTTAGATTCAAAATTAAAGAGGTTGCCTAGAAAGTCCTTAAGGATAGAAAGTATTGTAAGCTTATTGTACTTGACAGCTTGCCCACATTGGGCACAATGAATAAACCCTTTCTCAAGATTAGCATTACAATTGAGACAAGTCTTCATACTTATCTGTTGATGAGTTGCATGTTGATGTATTCTGCATATTTACCATTAGCCACTGACAGACTTGTGTGATTGCCTTCCTCTACAACTTTTCCGCTTTCCAGTACAACTATTTTATCAGCTTCCTTTATTGTAGATAATCGGTGGGCAACTATTACAGAGGTTCTATCTGTAGAGGCATCCATCAGCACTTTACCTACAAGCTGTTCTGCTTCAGGATCCAGTGCAGATGTCGGTTCATCAAATATTAATAACTCCGGGTCGTGTACTAGGGCTCTAGCAATTGTAAGTCGTTGGCCCTCACCACCACTCAACTGGACTCCCCTATCTCCGACTTGTTGATCCAGAAATTTATCTTGTTGTTGTGATTGACTTGTCAGACCTGCATCGTTAAGACAACTTAGCAAATGTATATCGGCTACCTTTTCGCCTTTTAATAAAAGGTTATCTCTTATCGTTCCATTAAACAAAAACGGTTCTTGAGTCACAACACCTAGTTTTTTATACCATGATTGTTTATCTATCATATCAAATGGTATTTCATCGATCCAGATAGTCCCACCTGTAGGTTTTATAAATTTTAGTAAGAGTAAAATTATAGTACTTTTCCCAGATCCAGAGCTTCCGACGATAGCTGTTTTCTCGCCTTTATTAATGATTAAAGAAACTTCATCTAGTACTAAAGAGCTCCCATAACTAAAACTTACATTCTCAAATCGTATACTATTATCAAAAATAAATTCTGTTAAAAGCTGAGGCTGAATATCTTCAACCTTATTCAAACTTGATATCTGATCTATTCTTTCTAATGATGCACTCCCTTTTCTAATATTATAGAAAGCTGTAGAAAAAGACTTAAGCGGTTCTATAACATGATAGAAGGCCAATACAAAAGCAAAAAATGCCTCAGGCCTCAGCCTATTATCAAAAACCAACAAGGAACCATAACCTAACAATAAGACAACAACAGTAACACCTAAGAATTCCGACAATGGAGATGACAACTCTTGCCTTCGAGTTACCTTATCAAATATATTCTTGTGCGCAACAATGGTAGCATTAAATATCTCTGCCCATTTCTTTTTTACTCTAAAAGCATTTAGATGTATATATCCATCAATGCTCTCTTCTACCTGAGTCGTGATCTGAGCTTGTTTTTCTTGAAGGCCTAAAGATTGCTTTTTCAGTGTTTTAGACAATGTTCCTATGACAAAGCCTGTAAAGATCATTAATACAAATACAAATAGTGTCAATTCTGGATTGATGGTAATCATCAATAATACACTTCCTATTATTATAATAGGTGACTTGAACAGCGTATGTATAAACTTAAGAATGCTGTTCTCAACTTCTTGGACATCCGTCAACATCCTTGTAATTAAATCTCCTTTCTGGGCATTTCCTCTATCGCCATAGGACATATTCACATAGCTGTCATAAATTCCTTGTCGCAGATCATTAACAATAGAACTCCGCACAGGTATTATAAAATACATGGCCAAATACCTAAAAACATTTTTCAGAAAGAATGTTAGAGATATAAATACACAAGTGATAAGAAGCGCCATGCTTTTCCCATATGTATTTATTAGATCTACAAATACATATTCTAGGTGACCTACAATATCTAACCAACTATCAGGTCGTTCCGCGATATCAGGGGTTGTAGAAAATAAGAAATGAAAAAAGGGAATAATGAGCGGAATAGAAATAATAGTAAATATGGCCATAAGGATATGACACATTAGACTAACGCCTACACTTCTGTTGTAAGGCTTGAGTAATAAAAATAAGCGCTTATAGTCCTCCATCTAGAGCAAGATAAAATAATTGAATCGGCCTTGGACAACTTTATTAACCTTTTATAAAAGTATATAGTCTATTTCAACACAAAATCATCCATAAACTTAGTCGTGACATTACCAGACAAGAATCTTTCATCTCTCATCAGTTGTTTATGGAATGGGACAGTTGTCTTTATGCCTTCTATTATAAATTCATCTAGAGCCCGTTGCATCTTCTTGATACATTCTTCTCTTGTTTCTGCCGTGCATATAAGCTTAGCTATCATAGAATCATAATAAGGAGGAACCGTATATCCTGCGAATACATGGGTATCAACTCTTACCCCATGGCCTTTAGGACTATGGAAAGAAGAGATATGTCCCGCATTAGGTCTGAAGTCGTGGTATGGATCTTCTGCATTGATCCTTACTTCCATTGAGTGAAGTTTAGGATAATAGTTTTTACCGCTTATTTTTTCACCTGCAGCAACCTTTATTTGTTCTTTAATAAGATCTCTATTGATCACTTCTTCTGTAACAGTATGTTCTACTTGGATTCTTGTATTCATCTCCATGAAGTAAAAGTTCTTGTTTTTATCTACAAGAAACTCTACTGTACCTACGCCTTCATAATTTATAGATTCTGCTGCCTTTATAGCCGCATTACCCATTTTATCACGCAGCTTCTTAGCTAGAAAAGGTGATGGTGATTCTTCTACTAGTTTTTGATGTCTTCTCTGAACTGAGCAATCTCTTTCTGATAAGTGAATTACCGTTCCGTGTTGATCACCTAGTATTTGTATTTCTATATGCCTTGGTTCTTCTACAAACTTTTCCATGTACATCGCATCATTACCAAATGAGGCTCCTGCCTCAATCTGAGCTTTCTCTAACTGCTCTGCAAATTCGTCAGGAGAGTTTACGATACGCATTCCTTTTCCACCACCACCGGCAGTAGCTTTGAGAATCACAGGGTAACCTATGATTTCAGCATCTTTTAGCCCTTCTTTTACGCTTTTTACTTGACCATCTGACCCTGGGACTACTGGTACTCCAGCTTTTATCATAGTCTCTTTAGCCGTTATCTTATCACCCATCTGACGTATCATCTTGGCAGATGGACCGATAAATTTGATTCCATATTCTTCACATATCTCTGCAAAACCAGCATTTTCTGCTAGAAAACCGTAGCCAGGATGTACGGCATCTGCATTGGTTATTTCTACAGCAGCCATAATTTTAGGGATACTGAGATAAGATTCTGCTGAGCTAGGTGGGCCTATACATACGGCCTCATCAGCAAACCTTACATGCAGGCTTTCCTTATCAGCTGTGGAGTAGACGGCTACCGTCTTGATACCCATCTCCTTGCATGTTCTTATAACACGTAACGCTATTTCTCCTCTATTGGCAACAAGGACTTTCTTAAACATGTGATTCTTTTTAAATGAAGCTAAATGCGGTGGTCACTACTATCCCTTGGGATCTACTAAGAACAAGACTTGATCGTATTCTATCGGGCTGGCGTCATCTACCATAACCTTTACGACTTTACCTTTTACTTCACTTTCTATCTCATTGAACAACTTCATGGCTTCTACAATGCACACAACAGATCCTACGTCTATATTATCACCTATAGATATGTATGGATCTTTGTCTGGTGATGATGATCTATAGAATGTACCTACAATGGGTGACTTAACTTCTAATAGATTAGCATTTTCTCCAGCATCCGAATTATTACCAGATCCCTGATCACCGTTTGCAGCTACAGCTGGAGCTGCAGCAACTTCCTGTACCATAGGCATATGCTGCTGCGTAAGCATAGGAATGCTACTTGCTGTAACATTCTTATTATAATCGGTAGTTCTGATGGTAATATTGAAATCACCATTCTTTAGTTTGAATTCTGATAATTCTGACTCCGATACGAGTTTTATAAGTTCTTTTATTTCTTTGCTTGTCATCTTCTATGCTTTTACACGTTCTACGTATGCTCTTGAATTTGTATCAACTTTTACCTTAGTTCCTTGATTTATAAAAATAGGCACTTTTATTTCTGCTCCTGTCTCTAGAGTAGCAGGTTTGGACGCATTAGTAGCTGTATTACCTTTTAATCCTGGTTCAGTATATGTTACTTCTAATACTACATATTGTGGAAGATCTATTGTTAGTGGCACTTCTTGGTCAGAATCATATAGTATTTCTACGTTTTCGCCATCTTTTAAGAGATCACCGTTATCTATTGTGTTACCCATAAGCATCATTTGCTCATAAGTTTCTGCATTCATAAAGTGAAACTCCTCACCATCTTTATATAAAAACTGGCATTTACGTCTTTCTACCCTTACAATATCGATTTTATGACCTGAAGGGAAGGTGTTATCCAGAACTTTACCAGTGGATAGACTTTTCATTTTAGTTCTTACAAATGCTGGCCCTTTACCAGGCTTGACGTGCAAAAATTCTGTGACCTTGAATATATCATGGTTATATCTGAAACAAAGACCATTTTTTATGTCAGCTGTAGAGCCCATTTGAATATAAATTAGATTAACAAAAGCAATAAAAATATAAAAATAAGAAGCGTTACTTACTTCTAAAGTAAAGTAAAGCTTGTTTTTAAACTAATTGGCATTAATAGCCCCATTTGACAATAATACTTCCCCATGTGAAACCTCCACCAAAGGCTGTGAGTATTATACGATCTCCTTTTTTGAAAAGATGTTCAAAGTCTCGCATACACAGTGGGATTGTAGCCGCTGTTGTATTTCCGTAGTTTTCGATGTTTATCAATACCTTTTCTCTTGGACAATCCAAGAAATCACCAACGCCTTGTATAATTCTCAAGTTAGCTTGATGCGGAATGATATAACTGATATCATCTATAGTAAGATTATTCCGCTTCAAGACATCTTTGATACTCTGTGTCATGCCTTTTATAGCAGCCTTGAACACTACTCTTCCTTCTTGAAAGACAAAGTGATCTTTATTAGCCACCGTCTCAGCACTGGCAGGGTTGAGACTACCGCCGGCTTTCATGTGTAGAAACTCACATCCAGAACCATCGGCCTCAAGTAGTGAATCTTCTATACCATTTCCATCCGTATTAGGTTCAAGTAACACCGCACCTGCGCCATCTCCAAATAATATACACGTAGATCTATCCTCATAATTGATAATAGATGACATCTGATCGGCTCCCACAACAATAACTTTCTTATGTGAGCCTGATTCTACAAACTTTGCACCTGTTGTTATCGCATATAAGAAACCTGAACATGCCGCATTGATATCAAATCCAAAAGCATTTTTAGCCCCTATTTTATGCCCTACTAGGTTAGCTGTATCTGGAAATGGGAAATCTGCAGTAACCGTAGCTACTATTATGAGATCTATCTCCTCAGCTGAAATTCCCCGCTTTTCTAATAAGGTTTTACATGCTTCAGCCGCCATATCACTGGTAGCCTTAGTAGGGTCTTTAAGAATATGACGTTGCTTGATACCAGTACGAGATAAAATCCACTCGTCATTGGTATCGACAAGCTTTTCCAAGTCCTTATTAGTAATGACTTCCTCAGGTACCCATCCAGCAACAGCAGTTATTGAAGCTCGTGTTTGTGACATAGTTTTATTGTAGTTGCAGGCAAATAAACGAAATACTTCTGATAGACGTTAACGGTAATCTGTTTTAAAACTCAGTGATTAAAATATTTATAAAATACATGAAAAAAAATTATTGAGTTTAATTCATTGACATACAGTTAAATACACATTTTAATATTTGAATATGCCAACACTTTAGGCTATACCTAAGATAACTGGAATAGGATTTGCAAAGAGATAAAGTATAGTAAATCAATTTTTTATACATCTCTTAAATATTTAATATGAAACAGTTTATCTTAATAATAGCTGCAAGTATATTATGCCTTAGTTTGTTGTCAGCAAATACGGGTAACCCAACCAATCCAAACACTGCAATAAATTTTCATACAGGAAGTTTTGAGAGTGGAATGCAGAGAGCCGAAGCAGAAGGCAAGTTTTATTTTGTTGAATTCTACGCTGACTGGTGTACACCGTGTAAGTGGATGGACAAAACAACTTTTAAAAATCAATCTGTTGTAACTAAGCTTAACCAAGATTTTGTAGCTCTAAAACTTGACATTGAGTCAGAAGAAGGCAGTAGCCTAAAAGGACAATACGAAGTAAGAATGCTTCCTACAATATTGATATTCAATGCCGCTGGTGAAATTATGGACAGAGTAGAGAAGACATTGAGCGCAGAATCAATGGTTAGTCTACTTTCATTCCACGAAAACAACCTAACGCCTATGGATGTGACCTTATCGTCATATAACAAAAGTCCAAAAAACAAGAGCAACAGCGATAAAACGGACTACAGCGGCGTATATAACAAATACCAGAATAACAAAAGCAGAAAAACGAATTTCAAGCTACAAGTAGGTCATCATGTTGATTACCAAGCTGCGTTTGATCAAGTAAATAAGCTTAAAGAAGTCTTTATCGAGCCTATCGTTGTCATCAATGATTATGTTGAAAACACAACACAGTACAACGTAATGCTAGGTGAATTTAAAACGATAGAAGAAGCAGAGAGCTTTAGAAAAATACTAGAAAGAGACTTTCAACTCTCTTCTATTGTTCACTAGAATAGATATAATTTAATATTGATAGTAGAACCTTAATATTAAGTATAGAACCTATTTCCCAAAAACGGGTTTTAACAATCCCTCCCAACGCAAGTTAGGAGGGATTTTTTTATATATAAATGTCTTGTATTGCAACGTTCTACCCCACTGAGACGATATACATGTATGACATGTAGATATTGATACTTAAGGAAACATTATTATCGTTAATAATCTAACTATCCTTAAGAGTCATATTATATGATTCTGTTATATTTGTCTTCAAATCCTGTGACATAGTATGAGAACTTACTCCCCCATTTTAACTTTGGTTATCCTTATTATTTCAATAAGTAATGTTTTTGGACAACCTTGTCCAGATCAGCGTCCTGAGGTCATATTTACAATGACTGTTGAAGGCCCTAATGCGCCTAATGTAGAATCAGGGGATGAATTTTGTCTCAATTTTTCGACAACTAACTTTATAGATGTTGCTGGGTTTTCATTTACACTATCGTTTGACCCAACAGTATATGAGGCGTTAGATATGAGTCCATTAATACCAACGGAGGATAGTCCATCAACTTTTTCTGGTAATCTTGATTCTGATATTGGTTTTGCTTTGTCAACTGCAGAAATGGGTTTGATACCTGCCAACTGGTTTAATTTTGATGGTACAGGTACAACACTAGCTGATGGGACGGATCTATTTCAGATATGTTTTGAAGCCATAGGAGACCCAGACGAATGTTCTCCTATTTTTTTCAATCTTAACTTGACAAATCCACCGCCCTCTCCCGAAGTATTCTATGCATTACCTGATGGATCATCATGTGCAAGCGATGATCTCGACATCCTTTTTGGCAATGGTCAATCAGATCTATGTTTGGCTTGTGTAGATATGGCCGTTACTGATGAGCGATTTTGTTTTGGAGAAACGACAGGAGTTTATTCTTTTAGTGTATGTGGTGGTATTGGGCCATTTAATTATTCAATTAGTGATGGTACTACAAATGTTGATGGTGGTTCAATCAATCTAGGTGAAACTGCTAGTAGCATTGATCTCCCAAATGGACTTTATTTTATAAATATAACAGATGTCGGTACAGGACAAACTAT
>JALZVB010000046.1 GCA_023300835.1 Saprospiraceae bacterium
ATGAATCCAGTAGATCACCCGATGGGTGGTGGTGAAGGTAAATCTTCAGGTGGACATCCGCGTTCAAGAACTGGAATTATGGCCAAAGGTCAAAAAACTAGAAATCCTAATAAGGCATCTAGTAAACTAATAATTACGAGAAGAAAATCAAAGAATAAATAATGGCAAGATCTCTAAAAAAAGGCCCATACGTTTATCATAAATTACTTGCTAAGATTCACAAGTCTCAAGAGTCTACTAAAAAGTCAGTAATTAAAACATGGTCAAGATCATCAATGGTAATTCCTACTATGGTAGGCTTAACGATAGCCGTTCATAATGGTAGAACTTTTATTCCAGTTTATGTAACTGAAAATATGGTAGGTCATAAGTTAGGGGAGTTTTCTCCAACTAGAACTTACAAAGGTCACCAAGGAAATAGGAAGTAAATTTTAGATACGTTTTATTAGAAAGAAATGGAAGCAGTAGCAAAATTAAAAAGTGTACCTCTATCAGCTAGGAAAATGCGTTATGTCGCTGATTCAGTAAGAGGGAAGTCAATAGATCAGGCTCTAAATATATTAAAGTTCTCAAAAAGAGAGGCTTCGGAGTTTGTGTCAAAACTGTTGTTATCAGCAGTAGCTAACTGGGAGAATAAGTTGGAGATGGCATACAATGCAGAAGATTATGATCTGTATGTTAAAACGATCTATGTCAATGAAGCGGGTATGCTTAAAAGATTTAGACCAGCGCCTCATGGTAGAGCACACAGAATAAGAAAAAGATTAAATCATGTTACAGTAGTTGTTACGAATAGAGCCGAATTAGAAGGTACTACTGAAGTTTCACAAGATAATAAGTAAGAAATGGGTCAAAAGACTAATCCAATAGGAAACAGGCTAGGTATTATCAGAGGATGGGACTCTAGTTGGTATGGAGGCAAAGACTTTGCTAAAAAAGTGGTAGAGGATGAGAAGATCAGAATTTACTTGAAAGCAAGAGTTAATAAAGGTGGTATCTCGAGAATAATAATTGAAAGAACACTTAAGAGAATCACTGTAACTTTACATACTTCTAGACCAGGAATTATAATTGGTAGAGGTGGTGCAGAGGTTGATTTAATAAAAGAAGAATTAAAGAAGTTAACTGGACAAGATGTTCAGATTAATATTGTAGAAATAAGAAAACCAGAGTTGGATGCTGCGATTGTTGCAGAATCAGTTGGTAAGCAATTAGAAGGTAGGGTTAATTTTAGAAGAGCTATCAAGATGGCTATCCAGTCATCAATGAGAGGTGGTGCTGAAGGGATTAAAATAAGAGTTAGTGGTAGATTGAATGGTGCAGAAATGGCACGTTCAGAAGAATTTAAAGATGGAAGGACACCACTTCATACTTTCAGAGCAGATATTGATTATGCTTTGTACGAGGCTTTAACCGTTTATGGAAAGATAGGTGTTAAAGTGTGGATATGTAAAGGTGAAGTTCTTGGAAAGAGAGATTTGTCTCCAAATGTAGGAAATGGAAAGCAGTCAGGTAGAGGCGGTAGAGGTGGAGATAGAAGAGGTGGTGGAGGAAGAGATAATAGGAACAATAGAGGTGGAGGAAGAGATAGAAGAAAATAAAATGAATATTAATTGTGTTGCATCTTTGATGTAATATAAACCTAAGAAAAATGTTACAGCCTAAACGTACTAAATATAGAAAACAGCAGAAGGGTAGAAATAGAGGACTAGCTTATAAAGGTAGCACTGTTGATTTCGGTTCTTTTGGTTTGAAAACTATGCAGAATGGCAGAATTACAAACCGTCAAATAGAAGCTGCAAGGATTGCAATGACTAGGTTTATGCAAAGACAAGGAAAAGTTTGGATAAGAATCTTTCCAGACAAACCGGTTACATCAAAACCAGCAGAAGTTAGGATGGGTAAAGGTAAGGGTAATCTAGATCATTATGTTGCTAATATTAAAGCAGGGAGAATAATGTTTGAATTAGATGGAGTACCTAGAGAAGTAGCCTATGAAGCTTTAAGATTAGCTGCACAAAAATTACCAGTTCAAACAAGAACTGTAACCAGACCTGATTATTCAGAATAACTTATTCAATTAAAGATAATGCCAAGTAAGAAGTTCATAGAATTACAAGAGTTTACTGACGAGGAGTTAAAGAACGAATTGACAGAAACACAATCCCAGTATCAAAAGTTACAATTTGATCATGCTTTGAGAGGTTTAGAAAATCCTTTAGCATTGAGAGAAGTTAGAAGAGATGTAGCAAGGATAAAGACAGAAGAAAGAAGAAGAGAAGTTATTGCATTTACTTCAGAGGATTTAATGAATAGATCTAAGAAAAGAGCTAGAAGAAAATAATACCATGTCAGAGGAAGTAAAACAAAAGTTTAAAAAACAGCAGATAGGTTTAGTAACCAGTACTAAAATGGATAAAACCATTGCGGTATCTGTTGAGAGAAAACTACGTCACCCTATCTATGGAAAGTTTGTCAAGAAGTCTAAGAAATTCTTAGCTCATGATGATAAGAACGAATGTAACGAGGGTGACTTAGTTAAAATAATAGAGTCAAGACCTCTTAGTGCAAGAAAGAGATGGAGACTAGTAGAAATTCTTGAAAGAGCTAAATAGAATCAAATGATACAACAAGAAAGTAGACTAAACGTAGCAGATAACTCAGGTGCTAAACAAGTATTATGTATCAGAGTTCTAGGTGGTTCTAAGAGAAGATATGGTTCTGTAGGTGATCAAATTGTAGTTTCAGTTAAGGAAGCTTCACCAGGGGGAGTAAAAAAAGGAATTGTATCTCGTGCAGTTATAGTTAGGACTAAAAAAGAAATAAGAAGACCAGATGGTTCATACATACGTTTCGATGATAATGCTGTAGTATTGTTGACAGCGGCAGAAGAGCCTAGAGGTACTCGTATTTTTGGACCTGTAGCTAGAGAGCTAAGAGATAAAAATTACATGAGAATTGTATCATTAGCACCAGAGGTACTATAATATATAAGAATACAACATGAAGAGTATAACATCGCACAAAGCAAGTAAGTTAGATATAAAGAAAGGAGATACTGTAATGGTTATTTCAGGTTCTTATAAAGGAACTAAAGCTGAAGTTAAGGAAGTATTTCCTAAGAAATATAGAGCACTAGTAGAAGGTGTAAATATTGCAAAGAAGCATACTAAGCCGACAGCAGATCAGCCAGGTGGAATAAATGAGATTGAACAGACTATACATATTTCTAATTTACAACTTATTGATCCTAAGTCTGGAAATTCTACAAGAGTAGGAAGAAAGAATCTTGATGGTAAATCAGTAAGATATTCTAAGAAATCAGGAGAAATTATTAAGTAATGAATTACGTACCTAGATTAAATAAAAAGTACAAGGAAGAAGTTGTTCAGGCTTTAATGGAACAATTTCAGTATAGTACTGTTATGCAAGTTCCTAAATTAGTTAAAATTTCAATCAACCAAGGTGTTGGTGGTGCGACTCAAGATAAGAAGCTTATCGAGAATGCAGTAAATGAGATTTCGGCTATATCAGGTCAAAAAGCATTATCCACGATATCAAAGAAAGCAGTCTCTAATTTTAAACTGCGTGATGGAATGCCAATTGGGGCTAAGGTTACGCTAAGGAAAGAGAAGATGTGGGATTTCTTAGACAGATTTATATCTGTTGCCTTGCCAAGAGTAAGAGATTTCAGAGGAATCAATGATAAGAGCTTTGATGGTAGGGGCAATTATAGTATTGGTATTAAGGAACAGATAATTTTTCCTGAAATTAATATAGATAAGGTAAGTAAAATCACTGGAATGGATATTTCTTTTGTGACAACAGCTAAAACTGATGCAGAAGCTTTAGCATTATTAAAAATGTTAGGGATGCCATTCAAAAATCAAAGAAACTAATTACCAATGGCTAGAAAAGCACTAATAGCAAGAGAAGAAAAGCGAAGAAGGCTTGTTGAAAAATATGCTGACCTTAGAGCTAGGCTCAAGAAAGAAGGGAAGTGGGAAGAATTAGACAAGTTACCTAAAAACTCATCCAAAGTAAGGCTACATAATAGATGTCAGTTGACAGGTAGGCCTAAGGGATATATGAGACAATTTGGTATAAATAGAGTTACATTTAGAAAAATGGCTCTAGAAGGGAAGATTCCTGGTTTAACTAAAGCGGCCTGGTAGCCAACAAAAAAGAATTGAAATGGCAGTAACAGATTCAGTAGCAGACTACTTAACAAGAATCAGAAATGCGCAACAAGCTCGTCATAGAATTGTTGAGATTCCTTCTTCAAAAATGAAGAAAACAATTACAGAAATTTTATATGATCAAGGGTTTATCTTGAAATATAAGTTTGATAATGAAGCAGGGAAACATGGTCTAATAAAGATCGCCCTGAAATATGACCCTAAAACTAAGCTTCCAATAATTAAGAAGCTTGGAAGAATCTCTAAACCTGGACTTAGAAAGTACGTAAAGTGTGAAGACGTACCTAGAGCTATTAATGGGTTAGGTATAAATATCGTTTCTACTTCAAAAGGAGTAATGACTGATAAGCAAGCCAAAAGAGATAATGTGGGTGGAGAATTAATTTGTTACGTTTACTAATTATACGATTTAAGATATATGTCTAGAATTGGAAAAGCACCTATCTCCCTTCCAGCTGGAGTTACAATCGATGTTTCTAACGGAAACATTGTAACTGTTAAGGGACCCAATGGTGAATTAAAGCAGCAAGTAGATCCAGACTTGAAGTTAGAAATTGAAGATGGTATTCTTACCTTAGTAAGGCCTACAGATCAGCAGAGACATAAAGCTATGCACGGTCTCTATAGGTCACTGGTACAGAATATGGTTATAGGAGTAACTGAAGGATATAAAAAGGAGTTAGTCCTTATAGGAGTAGGTTACAGAGTAGAAAGTTCAGGAAATTTGCTTGAAATTTCACTAGGTTATTCTCACCCTATTTATTTTTATGTGCCGGATGAGATAAAGGTTACCACTTCAATGGAGAAAGGAAATCCTCCAACTATAATTTTGGAATGTAATGACAAACAATTAGTTGGTCAAGTCGCTGCCAAAATAAAAGAATTTAGGAAATCTGAGCCTTATAAAGGGAAAGGTGTTAAATTTAAGGGAGAAGTTATTAGAAGAAAAGCTGGTAAAACTAAAAGTGCTTAATTACTAACTATTATGGGTAAACTTACGAACAAACAGAAGATAAGATACAGGATCCGAAGGAAGATTAAAGGAAGTGTTAATACGCCTAGGTTATCTGTTTTTAGAAGTAATAAATTTATTTATTGTCAACTAATTGATGATATAAATGGAATTACTGTTGCAAGTGCTGATTCAACTGCTTTAAAAGGTAAGACAAATACAGAATCTGCTGTAGAAGTTGGAAAAATAATAGCAGAAAAAGCCAGGTCTAAGAATATCTCGACAGTAGTTTTTGATAGAGGTGGTAACTTATATCATGGAAGAATAAAAGCCTTAGCTGATTCAGCTAGAGAAGCTGGATTAAATTTTTAATAAAAGAATACAATGGCACAAAGAAATAAAGTAAAAGCAGAATCTCAATCTGATCTTAAAGATAAATTAGTTAGTCTTCAAAGAGTTGCAAAAGTAACAAAGGGTGGACGTACATTTAGTTTTTCTGCACTTGTTGTATTGGGTGATGGCAAAGGTAGAGT
>JALZVB010000047.1 GCA_023300835.1 Saprospiraceae bacterium
GAGCTAAAAAGTAATAAAAATATTTTTTCATAATTGTGTTTTATCTGATAAAAACGTAAAAGTATTACGATATGTTTTTGACTTTAAAGCAACAAGTTAATTTTATCCGACATTGTTATTAAATAATCAAAAGGTCATTACAATAACTATCGGCATATTCCTATTGATACAATTTAACTAGGTCGTTTACCACCATAACTCTTCTTTTTTTGATTTATTCTGTAACTGGCCGTAATGTTCGCAGACCTGCTTCGCCACTGAAATTCTGACTGTTGGAAATAATCATCTAAGAAAATAAGACTTCTTCTTTTTCTAGAATTCAATAGATCTTTGACACCTATGGTTATCGTCAAGTTTTTATTAGACAAAAAGTCTTTACTCCAACCTATATCAATTGACCCAACACCTTGCGAGTTACCCTGTGTTGTTTCTCTTGAACCTCTATACCTAGTTTGTATCTGAAGATTAGATTTCCAAAAACTAAACTTAGCACTTAGCTTACTGCTAAAAGAAACATTATTGGTCTCATTGAGGTTATAACTATATCTTGACTCAAAAGCTGATAGGTCATCTGGTATCCCTCTTACATTGAGATAATACCCATAGACAGCATCCAAAACATCGTCTTGATTAAGCGTCAGTTTATTTCTAAATATATTAGTGTTGAAATTAATCCTCAGCCATTTTATCCCTGTATAAGACAATGATAAGTCTAGACCTATATCCTCGGTTACACCTACATTAATAGGAATCCTTAGTGTTGTTGCTGTCAGGTTATCTAAGGATAAGGTCCATTGTCTTGATGCAGCTGTCCGTCTGTAATAAATACTACTGGTCAATGATACCGTCTCCCAATACTTTATTTGACTTATCTCATAGGCGTCTGTATATTCTGGCCTAGACAGCGGATTTCCTGAGAAAAAATTACGTCTGTCCTGAAACGTGAAAAACGGATTTAATCCCCAGAATCCAGGCCTATTGATCCTTCTACTGTAACTTACTTGTAGAGCATCCGTATCGTTGAGATGATAAGAAAGATGCGTCGTAGGGAAAACATCAAATTTGTTAAGTTCATTTTTATTATCTGAACCTAGAATAGTATTGATAGTAGCGTACTCCCCTCTTATACCAAGCTGATAACTGAAATCATTGATACGATTACCATACAATCCATAGGCAGCATAGATATCTTCAGTATAACCAAACGAACTATCAAATCCTGGTAAAGGGGCATAAACAGTTCCATCAAGCTGCTCTACTAGGTACTCAGTATTAATATTCCTGATAGATGTATTGATACCTGTCTCCCATTTATTATCCTTACTTATAGGATGTACATAATCTAATTGCAGTTCCCATGTCTCTTCTTTTTCATCATTATTTCCACGTTGATCTATCCTGAAGTTATCTTCAGATTCACGAGAAGTAAAGTCCTCAATAAAAATATTTTTTTCTGTCTCTCCTTTGTCTCTATATTGTATTGAGGCTGTTAACGCATGTTCACGAGAAGAGTATTCCTTTTTATAATTAAGACTGTATTCAAGATTGGACTCATCCTCTATTTCATCATCTGTTCTGAATGTTGTACCCACTAAAGAAGCGTCGTCAAGCATAGTTTCGAATGTATCAAAGTCAAAATAATCGCTCCGTTCTGTATCTATCCACAATGGTTCGAAAGGAAAGCTACTCGACAGATCTGTAAAGTCTTGATAAGTAAGATCTGAATCGTTATTGTCATCAGAATTTCGATAAAAGAAAGAACCAGTTATCTGTTCTTTTTCAGAAAGAAAATAATCAGCACCGAACCTCAAACTATTACTCCGTCCTCCCCTATTCATATTCCTATCTAAGGTAGTTACCTGTCTAGAAAGTTCTTCTGTATCAGTGTTAATAATGTTCTGATCTTGTATGGTGAAACCTCCTCCCGGACCATTATCATAATTAAGACCATAATTCACAAACCAATTAAGAGCACCTTTCCTATAATTAAGATTAGCCGACATACCCGCAGCTGTTGGCGCACCTCCAGATACGTCTATTGACCCATTGAATCCTTTTCCTTGGTTTTTCTTTAATACAATATTTATTATACCAGCCATCCCTTCTGCTTGATATCTTGCAGATGGATTAGTGATAACTTCTATTTTTTCGATCAGGTTTGCGGGGATGTTCTTCAGTCCATTGGTATTTCCTATTCCTACTAGACTAGATGGTTTTCCATCTATAAGTATCCTAACACCAGTGCTACCTCGCAGACTCACCTCACCTTCTATATCTACATCTAATGAAGGAACATTGTCAAGTACATCTTCGGCGGTTCCTCCTGTATTCGCTAAGTCCTTTCCTACTGCAAATACTTTTTTGTCCAATGAAAATGTTGTTTGACTTCGTTCTCCTACAATCTCAATATCCTCTAGTTCTATGGACGAATTACTGAGTATTATATCACCGATATTAATTATCGGATTAGCTTTCTCACCTTGTATAGAATCAATTCTTACAGACTCATAAGAAATAAACTCTACAACAGCGTACATTTCCTTCCCTTCTACAGTAATACTAAAAGTGCCATCTGTCTCAGATAATCCACCTCCTACAAGAGAATCATCCTTTTCTCTGAAAATAGATATCGTCGAAAACTCAAGTCCCTGACTTGTATTTCCGTCTACTACACGACCTTTTACAGTCTTACTTGGTGGACCAACTTGCCCTTTACTCGGTTTATTTCTCGATTGAGCCGCAATATCTATTGGAGTAAACCAAACACAAATGGCTAAAACTAAATACTTCATTGATGTAAATTTCTATATGAAGGTGCAAACTTAGTATAATGCTTATTCTTAATATGATGATAAAAATTTATTGACCACATTTTATGGCATATTGACGACTCTAAGTATTGTTTCTAAGGGTTCTGAGATTTTTAATAACCTTCAAAGACATAGATTAACGGATCATATTCATTTCACTTACATAGTTAATGGAGCATAATCCTATAAATCCTGAATAGACTAATTCCAAATAAGCTCAATTGTAATTTTATTCAAACTTATCTGTCTTTTCTATTGTTACCTAATTCTAACATAATATTTATAACAAGATGGAAAAAGCAATAGTAGCTGGCACAGTACCTATTAAAGTGTCAATGGAAAAAGGGAAAAAATATGCTTGGTGTTCATGCGGGTTAAGCGAAAAACAGCCTTTCTGCGATGGAAAACATAGAGGAACGGCATTTAAACCTACCGTATTTGAAGCAACAGAAACTAAAGACGTTCACTTCTGTAACTGTAAACAAACGGGTAGACAAATGGGACTGTGTGATGGTGCTCATAAGACATTATAGAAAACCACTCGCGTTTAAAAATAAAGAAGGCTTACAAAAGTGATTTTGTAAGCCTTCTTCTTTATTTATAGTATTTCAACTTTATGCGTCTATAAACTCAATTACAGAACGCCTATATTGACTTTAATAGATTTCTATCTACTATGATGTCTTTCAATTCCTTGATTGACTCATATTCATGTGGCAACACCTCTTTTATAACTTTCTTTACTTGCATATAAGAACATGACTCTAAGCTAGGAATAGCTTGCTTTATTTTAGACTTTAGGCGTTTGACATCATGCTTGATAATACCTCTTATTGATGGTATTTCGTGCCAATCCGCTTCTATAGCAATGGTTTCTATTTTGTTCCCGTTATTGTCCATTCTCGATTCCAATTCAATGAAATCATTTTCATCAGGTTCAATACTTCCTTGAGGCCATGCCCATATATCTGGGTCAGAGTCCATAGTGTTCTTTATAAGTAACACTTCTAATCCCTTGGCATGGCAACGGTATATTATTATTCTAGCGTTGTCGAATACTTTCTTCATATAAAAAATAACTATAATATATTATAGACAATGATAATACATTATAGTTATTAACTGTGAATTTCTTGAATTAATATTACAAGAAACCTATTAATTATATCTTCTTTAATTTCTTAGGATCTTCTTTTTTATCATTTTGTTCCGGCGTAGGCATCATTTCTTGGAGCTGCTCCATATCCATTCCTTCCAACATTTTCTGCATTTCTGACATGTCAATACCTTCCATAAGTCCTTGTAATTCAGACATATCCATTCCCTCAAGCATTTTCATACTTTGTTCCATAAGCTGTTGCATCTGCGCTTGATCCATATCTCCTAATAATTGAGACAAGTCAGCACCACCCATAAGTGATTGTATATCAAGAGATTCCATCATTTTATTGATCTCTTTCATATCCATTCCTTCCATATTCAATCCTTGCAATAGACTGTTCATATCACCACCACCTAACAGTTCTTCTAGATTTAGACTATCCATCATCATCTGCATATCTGGCGCAGCTTCAGTTTCTGGTGCAGCTGGTGTTGTCTGACAAAAAGCGAATGAAGAGATAAATATTAAAGAAAGGGTTAAAATTTGCTTTATCATTATTTGTAGTTTGATTTTATTAATATGTAAAATAAAGTTAATGAAATTAATCTAGGACTATCATCTGTGTCAAATGAATGGAACAATGAGAAGACACGGTCATTAATAGAGGTTGCTTGATCACGATCATTGAAATGGGCAATTACTTTTCCATCAATCTCGACACTAGCATACTCATTACTGACCTTACTATCAACCGAAGCTGTCGCTTTGCTACCTATTTCTGTAAAAATGTAATCCTCAGAAATATGGCCTATCTTTTTGCCATCCACATAGACCACCGTTGTGCCCTTACTATATAATAACTGATATTCAGATAATTCTGTTACAGCAATTAGAGAAATTTTATCCTTTTTTTTGTAATGTTTTATCGCATATGCAATGAGTGGTTCTTGGTAAATAGTAGACAAGTAACCTTTTTCAATAGTATCTAGTCCTACCCTTATGATTTGCTTTTGGGGTAATTTAGATAATAACTTAAAGTCCTGGTTATGAAATGGGATAAGTCCATCCAGCAATTCTTTCAGGTTTTCTGCCAAAGTATCTAAATCCTTATCTATGATCCGTTTAGTAGAACGGATTCCCTTAGAGAAACCAACTATCTGGTATAGTATGTATATAAACGCCGCCAAGATGACGCTTATAAAAATGAATGTTCTAATTAATGCTGCCACTTATATTTTTTGACAAAAAAAATAGCTTACAGTCGTTATAACTGTAAGCCATATTATTTTAGGAATTATATTGTATCACCGATTATAAACAGAATCTTAACCCAAGTATGATTTGAGTGCATTTCTATTTACAGACTTTCTTAATCTTCTTAATGCTCTTTCTTTAATCTGTCTTACTCTTTCTCTTGTAAGGCCGTACAATTCGCCTATCTCTTCTAATGTAAGAGATTTGTGATTGTTAAGTCCATAATAAGAACAGAGTACTTCTATTTCTCTAGAAGTCAATAATGATAGTCCTAACTGAACTTCATCCTGCATAGACTGATTCATCAAACCATTATCTGGTGCTACTTGATCTGATTCTACAAACAAATCAATCATTGTAGCATCTCCTTCATCTCCGCCTACTGGTGCATCCATAGATACATGTCTGCCTCCTCCTTGTAGTACGTTTCTGATATCTTGGACTTTCATATCCAATATCTCACCTAACTCTTCATGAGTGGGGTTACGTTCAAATTCTTGTACAAATGATACGAATGTCTCATTTACTTTAGAGTAAGAACTTACTTTATTCAATGGTAATCTTACCAGTCTTGAGTACTCTACTATAGATTGTAAGATAGATTGTCTGATCCACCATACCGCATATGAGATAAATTTGAATCCTTTTGTTTCATCAAATCTCTTGGCAGCCTTCATAAGACCGACGTTACCTTCATTGATAAGATCACTTAGAGATAAACCTTGATTCTGGTATTGTTTAGCTACAGAAACAACAAACCTAAGATTAGATTGTGTCATTTTCTCAAGCGCTTGCATGTCACCTGCTCTTATTTTTCTTTCTAGATCTGCTTCGTCACCTGGCTTAAGCATTTCTATTTTAGATATATCGTTTAGATACTTGTCTAGTGCTAGACTTTCTCTGCTTGTTATCTTATTGGTTATCTTTAATTGTCTCATATCGTTACTTCTTATTCTATTCTATATAATTTCGGCAATAAATTGACTTTCTTAATTGATTGCACTAACTTTAAAACGTAGTGTATCATACTATCGTTGTCATCTAATACAACAATTTCACCACTATAGTTTCAGATTTGGTAAAAGATTATACAAAACCATCACTTTAGTGTCAGTTCAGTTACCTTATTTTCGGATTGGAGCTCAAATATAAAAAAAAGCCCTTCAAAAGAAGAGCTTTTTATATTAATTATTTTTTATATATGTAAAATACTTGATTCTAAGTATTCCTAATCACCAAGTTAAGCATTTGGATCAATCAATGCTTTGGCAGAAAGTCTTAGCTTACCACTCTTAGGATCGATACCTATTACTTTGATTTTTACAGGATCACCTACTTTGAATACTGCACTTACATCACTAACTCTTGTGTGAGAAATCTCAGAAACGTGAAGTAATCCACTCTTACCTCTGAAATCAACAAATACACCGTAAGCTTGCACTGATGCTACAACTGCATCAAAAATATCACCTATACCTGGCTCAAAAGCAATCTCCTTAATCGCATTAACAGCTTCATCTAGACTGGCTTTATCATTAGATGCTACAGAAACAACACCTTTATCATCTATTTCTTCGATATTAATAACTGCACCTGTTCTAGCTTGTAGCTCTTGGATTATTTTTCCACCTGGCCCTATTACTGCGCCTATGTAACTCTTCTCTATTTTGAATTCTACAATTCTAGGTGCATGTGGCTTAAGGTCGTCATTAGCTTGCGTCATTGAATTAGCCATTTCTCCTAAGATATGTACTCTACCTGCTTTGGCTTGGTCTAGTGCTTTTTCTAGTGTACTGTATGGTAAACCATCAATTTTGATATCCATCTGACAAGCTGTGATTCCATCTTTTGTACCAGTCACCTTGAAATCCATATCACCGATCGCATCTTCATCACCTAATATATCTGATAATATTGCAATTCTATCTCCATCAGAGATCATACCCATTGCTATTCCAGATACCGGCTTAGAGATCTTGATACCGCCATCCATAAGCGCTAATGAACCAGAACATACTGTTGCCATTGAAGAAGAACCATTTGATTCTAATATATCAGCAACCAGTCTTATTGTATAAGGTACATCATCAGGAATTACATTTTTTAATGCTCTCAATGCAAGATTGGCATGTCCTACCTCTCTTCTACCAGGACCTCTCATAGGCTTCGTTTCACCTACTGAGTAAGCTGGGAAGTTATAGTGGAGCATGAATTTAGAGTATCCATAATCCAAAGCTGTATCAACCATCTGCTTATCTAACTTAGATCCTAACGTAAGACTTGTAAGTGCTTGCGTTTCTCCTCTATTGAATATTGCAGATCCGTGAGCAGAAGGTAGGTAATCTACTTCTGTCCATATAGGTCTTACTTGATCAAGTGCACGACCATCTAGTCTTACACTAGTACTGAGAACCATTTCTCTAATCGTTGCTTTCTTTAATTTATCAAAGTAAGCTCCAGTCTTTCCTCCTTTTTCAGCTACGTACTCTTCACCTTTTTCTTCTAACATAGCTTCTTTGAAAGCTGTTTTAGCCGCCTTGAAACCTGCTTTTCTTTCTTTCTTGTTAAGTTTCCCTTGGGCAACTTCAAGTAAACTAGCATGTGCTTTTTCCTTGATATATGCTTTTAGTTCTTCATCAACTTCTTCTACTTCTATAATTCTCTTTTCAGTAGCAGACTCACCTACAAGTTTAGCTAGCTCTAGCTGTGCTTTACATTGTACCTTGATGGCTTCATGTCCAACTTTTATAGCTTCGATGAGTTCTTCTTCTTGACATTCTTTAGCCTCACCTTCTACCATCATAACGTTATCAAGCGTCGCTGCAACAACTATTTCTAGTGAAGCTTCCTTGAGAGCTGTTCTAGATGGGTTAACAACATACTCTCCATCTATCTTAGCTACTCTTACTTCAGATAATGGACCTGCAAATGGAATATCAGAAACAGCTAGAGCTGTTGATGCCGCCAATGCAGTATATGCATCAGGCATAGTCTCTGGATCTGCAGAAATAAGATTGATAATTACCTGCGTATCATACATGTAACCGTCCGGAAATAATGGTCTTATGGCTCTATCTACAAGTCTAGATGTCAATATTTCATAATCCGATAATCTTGCTTCTCTTCTGAAGAAATTACCTGGGATTCTACCTATAGAAGCATATTTCTCTTGGTAATCAACTGAAAGTGGGAAAAAACTCTGTCCTTCTCTCATCTCATAAGATGAGACTACTGAACAGAATAACATTGTTTTGCCTATAGTAATGACACAAGATCCATGTGCTTGTGTTGCTAATTTGCCTGTTTCTAACTTTACCGTTTCGCCATTAGGCAAGGTGAAAGTAGTATTGATACCAGTTTGATTACCCATTCGTAAGAGTATAATTTATTAATAATAATCGTAATATATAATAACCTAAAAAAGGCATACATCTCGGTGATGTATGCCTTTTGGTTTTTTTCTAGTAGTGTCCAGTAGACTGGATAGAAGACTTTCTTATGTCTAACTTTTCTATTATTTCTCTGTACTTGACGATATCTTTTCTATTGAGATAGTTAAGTAATCTTTTTCTTTTTCCTACAAGCGTTAAAAGTGCTCTTCTTGAAGAGTGATCTTTCTTATTAAGCTTAAGGTGATCTCCTAGACCATCAATTCTGAAAGTAAATAATGCTATTTGACCTTCGATAGAACCAGAGTTAGTTTTACTTCCTCCGAATTCTGCAAATAATTCTTCTTTCTTTTCTTTTGTTAGGTATTCAGCCATTGTTTATTGTTTTTACCAAAAAAAATTACAAAAATGTAGTTTTAGCAGCCACAAATGTAGAGATAAATAAGTTAAAAAGTGGTCTAATTATGCACTTAGATAGCATAATTCGCATGCTGATAACCTATGATTTTAATTAACGCTGACTAATAGTTATATTCCTTTACAAATATTTCTCCTACATATTCAATCTGTTGCTCATCAAAGTAAACTAACCAGTGTTGATTAATATCTTCTCTACTTTCAGCAATCTGTAGAAAGTTTCTAGTAGGATTCTTACGTTTAAGGCTTTTCTCTAGCTCTTTTCCTATTCCCCTATCCATAACTTCGGTCAGAAAGCCTTCCATTACGTAGATGAGGTTTTGCTTAGGCATAGGCCCTATCTTAATGTACTTTTCTATTTTCTCTTCTATTTTATCAATCTTCTCTTTAACCTCAGGAAGATTAACTTCACTCAAGTCAAAATCCTTTACTTCTCTAGAATATTTATTGACGTAACATATTCTATTCTGCTCAATTAATTCAGCTACTATTTTGACAATTTGGTGGGGGGAATTCATACCACAAATGTAAGTAATGTTATTACAGGGGAGAACACAACGCTGGCTTTATAATACGATCTAAAATATAGAGTTTGTTATAAATAATTTTCTTGAGCAACTCTACCTTAACTGCAGCTACTTAATCTATATTCTTGAGAAATGACGTTTCATAAGCAATAGAAAATTCACTTTCTTGATCAATTGATTTTAATATAATTTATTAACAGTTTCTTACTACAGAAGCAACGTGAGGCACTGCATATTATCTCTTGAAACCAAAATTCTTGATTAAGTTACTCCGTGCCACTCCCCATCAACCCCATCAACCGCCGTTTACTCTCAACATATTGAGGCGAATTTTCCAGTCGTATCGCTTGTTCAATTACAGCCAATGCTTCATCATACCTGCCGCTATCTTCTAATGCTAGTGATTTTATAAGATAGGCTTGACCTAATGGCTTGTTGACAGAAAGATACTTATCTATGTCTGTGATTGCTGCCGGATAATTCTTAGAATAATAATAAGCAGCCGCTCTATTTATTAAGATTTCAGTTCTTGTAGGATAGGTACTAAATGCTTTTGTAAAACTTTCTATTGCTTTTACGTGATTACTTTTATTGAAATAGTATGTACCTATATTAATAAGAGATTCTTCGTGCTTATCGTCTATTTTTAGGCATTTGAGATAGTCAGAATACGCTAGATCTAGTTTATTGAGATTCATATATACATTCGCCCGGTTGTTATAAGCATCGGCTGATGTGGGACTGAGGCTAATACTTTTATTGAGGTCAACCAATGCTTCGTTGTACTTTCCTTGTTGGCGTTTTATATTTCCAATTACACTTAAGAGTTCGTGATCTTTGTCATATACTTTGGCGGCAAGCTGGAAATCTTTAATGGCTTTATCTAGTTGATTCTCGTCCTTGTAGTAATCTCCTCTACCCTTGTAAGCATAAGCGCTGCCAGGAAAAACATCTAGTACATTACTCCATAGCGTCTCACTATTTTTCCATGTCTTTACTTGTTTAAAAGTCTTAAAAGAAAGAAGTAAAAGCCACAGACACAAAGCGCCTAATATTACTTTTCTTGAATTATAAAATTTGGATTCTTTAGTAAAAAAGAACTTACTTGTCAAGTATAATAACAAGAGAATGAGCCCATGATAAGGCAAGTACGTATACCTGTTAGAAACAACAGATGCACCGACTTGAATAAACTGTAAGGTCAGTGCAAGATTAACAACAAAAAATAAAAGTGAGAATACAACCCACTTATTTTTCCTAACTAAGAACACAACCATCCCTACAATTCCAAGAACCCATACTGGCGCTAATTGCATAAAAAACGACAATTTACCAGCCGATGGATAAGGATGGAAAACGGCACATTTTAGTGGCAGTAAAAACTGTTGTAAATAATGGACTAATCCATAAGAAGCCAAACTAAATTTCTCCAGAAACGAAAATCTGTCCAGTTCGCCTACTGCAAGATCTGATTGTATATTCAATGTAATAAGGCCGAAAATAATTGATAGCGCAATCATTGGCAACTTGAGGAGTAGATTTTTCCAATCCAATTTCTCTAGTAGTAAGTAATCTAATAATATTAGAACTATCGGAAATGTCACCGCAGCTGGCTTGCTCAGAAGTGATAAAACAAAAAACACATAAATAAGAGCCATCGAAGACTTCCCATCTTTTCTATACTCTATATAACTGTTCATACCTAACAAGTAAAACATCATAAAAAGCATGTCCTTCCTCTCAGAAATCCAAGCAACTGATTCGACATGCATAGGATGCAAAGCAAAAATAGCAGCTCCTAGAATAGCCAATATGCGTTTGTCTTTACCTAGTAAAAGCATAAAGAAAAGATAACTCAGAAAGACATTTATAAGGTGAAATATCAAGTTAGTCCAGTGATAACCACCTGCATTCAGTGCAGACATAGCATGGTTACACATAAGGCTAATCATTGTTATAGGATGATAATTATTGGCAAGCCCATCGGGATAATCAGGATGAACACCTGCTAGAAAGGTCGTTTTTACATTCTCAAGAGAAAAGGATTGAACATATGGATTCTTTGTAACATAGCCTGGATCATCATAATTGACAAATCCAGAATCCTTGAGCGGTATATATGCTAATATAGTCAGCACAATTACTAAGGCTAGAAATAAATAGCCAATAGACTGAGTTGAAGATGGAGGTACAGAAATACTTTTCTGTTTGGTTGAATTACTTTTTAGAGCTGATTTCTTTCTTGCCTTTTTACCTGTTGTCATATCTCATATAATTAGAAGCAAGGCTAAAGTAATTATTATATTACAAATTACATATTATTGTAATGTAATAAGCCCTGACTTACAGACAAATACAAAAATGTCTCAAGAACATAGGTAACCAAATATTGAAGGAAACAACTTGTCGACTAGGAACACGAAAAGAGCTATCAGACAGAATCTAATAGCTCTTTTTATTTTTTTGCCTCCTAGAGGCTGAAAAAGTATCTCTTTTAAGCTGCCAAAGTATTAACAAACTTAGTTAACTTACTTTTTAAGTTAGCTGCTTTGTTGTTATGCCAGTTATTGTTTTTAGCTAGTTTATCTATTTTGGAAACTACTTTAGGTAAGAAAGTTCCAGCCTCCTTAGGGTCTGTCATTTCTCTTAACTTAGCAATTGCTGTTCTAGCTGACTTCTTATAGTATCTATTCTGAAGCCTTTTCTTGGCGTCTTGTCTGATTCTCTTTTTCGAAGATGCGTGATGTGCCATATTCAAATTTATTTTAGTGGCGCAAAAGTATCACTTTTAATCATATATATCATCTTTTATGAATAATAAAAGCAATCATTTAGTATCAAAAAAGGGCTTTTACATGGTAAATAGATGTCTAATTGGTTTATTTTTGTCAGAGCTTCAGAATTTCTCTAAGCTTTTTTAAATCTTGATCATTATTTAATATCAAGAAAACAACATTTACAAGAATATAATCCATGAAAGATTATTCAT
Source organism: Saprospiraceae bacterium (assembly GCA_023300835.1). Classification (GTDB taxonomy): domain Bacteria; phylum Bacteroidota; class Bacteroidia; order Chitinophagales; family Saprospiraceae; genus RFSX01. The sequence goes on from JALZVB010000047.1 coordinate 12,489, forward strand.
ACGTATTTAATGCCCACCCTAGCTTTATTGATGACATGTATGCTAAATATAGCAACGATCCCGCATCTGTAGAAGAGGGATGGAGAGTATTTTTTGAAGGGTTTGAATTTGGAGGTAACTCCGAATCAGATGCTTCTTCTTCAACCCTTGCAAGTAGCTCCAAGGCCTTTTCTACCAGAACAGATGGGGCATTGGTTGCCAATAAAGAATTTGCAGCCTATTCTATTATAGGTGGATTCAGAAGAAGAGGACATCTCTTGTCTACAACCAACCCTATACGGGAAAGAAGAGACAGGCACCCTAATTTAGATTTAGCTGATTTCAATCTATCCGACGCAGATCTAGATACTCGATTTGAAGCCGGTGCAGAGGTTGGTCTACCCAATGGTACATTGAGAGAGATAATTGAAAAATGCAAGCAGATCTATACAGGTAATATTGGGTTTGAATATGCACATATAGAGAACAGAGAAAAGAGAGTTTGGTTAAGAGAGCAGATAGAAAACAGATCCCTTAACAGTGATTTTGGCCTGAGCAGTGATAAAAAGAAGAAAATCCTTGAGAAACTCAATGGTGCCGTTATTTTCGAAAAATTTCTACATACTAAGTATATTGGTCAGAAACGATTCTCACTAGAAGGTGGGGAATCTATGATAGCAGCCCTAGATTCAATCATAAGGTGTGGTGCTGAGGATAAAGTAGAGGAAGTTGTCATAGGAATGGCACATAGAGGTCGTCTCAATGTACTCGCCAACATAATGGGTAAGACTTATGAGGAGATCTTCAATGAGTTTGAAGGAATGGCACTGCCAGACCAAAAATTTGGTGACGGAGATGTGAAATATCACCTAGGATTTGCTTCAATGGTAGAAGCGGCTGAAGGGAAGAAAGTAAGTCTTAAGTTAGCCCCTAACCCTTCCCACTTGGAGGCCGTAAATCCAGTTGTTGAAGGATTTGCAAGAGCTAATGCAGACATATTATTTGATAGTGATTACGATAAAATATTACCGATACTCATACATGGTGATGCTGCAATTGCTGGTCAAGGTATTGTTTTTGAAACAGTACAGATGAGTCAATTAGAAGGTTATTATACAGGTGGAACAATACACCTTGTTATTAATAACCAGATAGGATTTACGACAGATTTTGAAGACGCAAGATCTTCTACCTATTGTACAGCGGCAGCTGGAATCGTGCAAGCGCCAGTTTTTCATGTAAATGGAGATGACCCTGAGGCAGTTGTATTTGCGGTAGAAGTAGCAACGGCTTATCGCCAAAAATTCAATAATGATGTTTTCATAGACATGGTTTGCTACAGAAAACATGGTCACAATGAAGGTGATGACCCTAACTTCACACAACCTAAACTATATGACCTTATAGACAATCACCCCAATCCAAGAGAGGTCTACCTTAAGAGGTTACTAGAAAGAGGAGATGTAGATTCTAAGTTGGCAGAAGACATGGAAAAAACATTCTGGGATCACCTACAGAACAGGTTAAATCTTGTCAAAGAAAATCCACTGCCTTATACTTATCAAGAGAAAGAACTGGCTTGGAAAAAACTTAAAGTATCATTTGATCCAGCAGATTTCCAGTCTTCACCTGATACAGGAATTCCAGAAAAAACACTAAGAAAAATTCTTCAGCATATCGCCAAAGTACCAGAAGGAATTACCGCATTATCTAAAGTCAATAGATTACTTAAGAACACTAATAAGCTTCTTGCTAAAGACAACCTTGATTGGGCTCTAGGAGAAATGTCTGCATACGGAAGTTTATTATTGGAAGGTAAAGATGTCAGGATGAGTGGTCAGGATGTCAAGAGAGGTACTTTCTCTCACAGACATGCCATATTTAATGATATAGATAACGAAGTAGAATTCAATAGACTAGACAACTTAGCTGATAAGCAAGGGAAGTTCAGAATATTCAATAGTTTCCTATCAGAGTTTGCCGTATTAGGTTTTGAATACGGTTACTCACTTGCTAATCCGGATACACTGGTTTTATGGGAGGCCCAGTTCGGAGATTTCTATAATGGTGCTCAGACCATAGTAGATCAGTTCATAAGTGCCGCAGAAAGTAAGTGGCAAAAAAGTACGGGTATCGTTATGTTATTGCCACATGGTAATGAAGGTCAAGGACCAGAGCACTCTAGTGCTAAACTGGAACGATTTCTCCAGATGACAGCAGAATGCAACATGACGATTGTCAATATGACAACGCCTGCTAACTTATTCCATAGTCTGAGAAGGCAGGTCGCTCGTGAATATAGAAAACCACTTGTAGTGATGTCTCCAAAATCTATGTTAAGGCATCCGATGGCTGTAAGTAAAGTTTCTGAATTTACAGAAGGTACAAGATTCCAAGAAGTCATCGACGATCTTGATGCTAAGCCAGCTAAAGTAAAACGTTTATTATTCTGCTCAGGAAAAGTATACTACGACATAAAAGCTGGACTCGTCAAGGAAGAAAAGGATGGTAATAAAGTATACAGAGATGATATCGCCGTAGTAAGAATAGAGCAGTTATATCCATTCCCAATTGATCAAATCAATGTTGTACTTGATAAATATAAAAAAGCATCTAAGTATTGGGTACAAGAAGAATCTGCTAACATGGGCGCATGGGACTATCTTATGAGGTACTGGAGACATACTGACATAGAGCTTATATCTAGATCAGCTTCAGCTAGTCCAGCAACTGGATTCAAGAAGATACATGATAAACAACAGGCTGATCTGGTTCAAAGAGCAATCGGGTAAGTTGACCAAAATCTTAGTTGCCTACTAAGTTATAGTCAAGTATTTAATAGCATACTAAAGAAAAGTTATATTAGAGTCGAGAATTCGTTCTCGACTCTTGTTTTTTTTATTACCCCCCCTTATTTCTACTTAAAGCGTTACCTTTTTATAAACTATTGTAAATCGTTATTATGACAGAGGAATTAATAAACCCTCAGCATTTTACCAAAATTGAAATGAGGGTAGCGACTGTTATTTCTGCCGTAGTCTTTGAAAAAGCACATAGGCCAGCATACATAATGACCCTAGATTTTGGAAAACACGGAATTAAGAAAACATCTGCTCAATTGACTAAACGCTATAAGGCCAATGAACTAATAGGAAAACAAGTCATCGCGGTTATTAATTTTCCTGACAAACAGATCGCTAATATCATGAGTCAGTGTCTTGTGCTAGGTGCAGTAGGTGATGATAATAATATCACAATAATTTCCCCAGGCAATCGTGTAGAAAATGGCTTACGCATAGGTTAATCTTGTCTTCCGTTGTAGAATACAAATGTCAATCCGATCATAGGAAAAGATTCGTTGAAGTCTCCTTCCTGCAGATCCAATTGTCTTCTCAGTGGATTGAGATTAATCTTATCTATAGGAAACTGGTAATAAGGCCTGATTTCAAAACTCACAAGATCATTCCCACCAAAAGCAAAACCTATGTGAGCTCTTGCAATGAACTGAGCTTCGGGGATAAAATTGACACTTTTCCTAGAAGAATTACCCAGTCTTTTCTTGATAGCAGCACTATTTCTGCCTATCGACCCCCCTATACTGCGGCTCCCCATACGATAACTCATGGTTGCTAATATTGTATTGAACCTATAAAACAATTCTTCTTGAAATAGACTTCCGTTAGAATTCTCTCCTACTGCAATTCTTGTCCTACCTAAGTTCTCCCAACCTATTTCTAAAGAAACATTGCTGACCGTACATCTTGCCCCTAAGGAAATACCATGCATAGTACCCAAGCCCTCATAAGGGAACTGTAGATCAACAGTCTCAGAAATGGTCGCATTAGCCTCAGCTAGTATACTGTTATTTACATCTGGTTTCGCGATGCCCAGTGCATAGCCTATCTTAAGATTAAGTTGAGCATATCCTTGATTGTATAGGAAAAGAACAATTATAACTGCGGCCCATCTATTCATAAGGTGAAAATAAGGAACTCGTTTCTATTTCATATAGATTTCAAGACGATAGATGAAAATGGTTCTTAAATAATCAAGTAGTGAAATAATCATAATTCTAATTTGTCTAAATAGGCTCATCTCACAACTCCATGCGCTCTAAACGCTAACTGGGTAATGATTTTCAGCCTACATCACAGAAATCAGTCCCTTATATCGTAATAGCATTGGATTTTTTTTGCATATTTAGAACATTAAAGGATACGTCTTTTAATTAGTTTTTGCTGTTAGAATCATAAATCCTTTACAAATGCCCCTTTGGAATAGTATTAACACCTCCCATGACCTCAGCCTAAAAACTAAGTTAGCTACCTATGCGTTCTTTTTGGCGGTAGCTTTTATGCTCTATGCACAATCAATAGGCTACGATTATGTCCTAGATGATAAGATCGTATTCACAGACAACAACTATGTCAAAGAAGGATTTTCTGGAATTGCCAAAATATTGTCTACCGAAAGTTTTATGGGTTACTTCAGTGAACAAAAGGATCTTGTCCAAGGTGCTAGATATCGTCCATTATCTCTCATAACATTCAATCTAGAATATCAGCTTACCGGATTAAACAAACGGCTGAGCCACTTTCTAAACATCTTCTTCTATGGTCTATGTGGTTTTCTAACTTTTATATGCCTACACAAGCTATTTCAAACCAAAGTTAATTCTAAAATATGGGGAGGACTAGCGTTTCTTACAGCAGTAATTTTCTTACTACATCCTATACACGTAGAAGCTGTTGCCAATGTCAAAGGACGAGATGAGATCCTATCTTATTTATTCAGTATATCGAGTCTGTATTTTGCAATAAAATACATTGATAACAATAAACTACTAACACTACTATTCAGTGGCATCTGTTATATCTTAGGCTTACTGGCTAAAGAGAATACCATCACATTTCTATTTGTAATACCATTTGCGGCAATTCTTTTCAGACCCAAAAACAAGAAAACGATTGCAAAATTAACAGGCCTTACCTTATCATTATCACTTATCTACTTAGTCACTAGATATCAAGTAGTAGGCTACCTCATGAACAGTGCCCCTGTAAATGATCTTATGAACAATTCATTTGCAGAGATGAATGGCGCTCAGAAATATGCTACCATATTCTATACGTTATTGGAGTATCTCAGGTTAGGTATTTTCCCACATCCATTGACGCATGATTATTACCCTTACCATATTCCTAAAATGGAATGGAGTGATTGGCAGGTACTACTCAGCCTACTAATACACATTGTGCTTGTTGTTATTGCTACTTTTAGTTGGAAAAAAAACAAGGTTATTACATTTGCTATAGGTTATTATATAGCTGCACTTTCTATCGTTTCTAACTTGGTAATAAGCATAGGGACTTTTATGAATGAACGATTTATATTTGCAGCTTCACTAGGAATGTGCCTCCTACTTGTTTATGTTGTAAATCAGTTAGGAAAGCGAATCAATACTGAAAAATCTAATCTCATAACATATGCAATTGTAGGCTTAATCGGGATAGGATTTGCTTATAAATCCTATACTAGAGTACCTGCATGGAAATCAGAATTATCACTCAACAAAGCCGCTATAAAGGTCTCCAAAAATAGTGCTCGTGCCAACAGTTTTATGGCAACTGCATTGTTCAATGAATATAAAAAAGAGAACAACACAGATAAGAAAAAGAAATTACTACTACAGGCAGAACCCTATGCCCTAAAAGCCACAGAGATTCATCCCAATTACTACAATGGACATCTCATGAGAACAGGAATAGCGGCTGAAAAATATAAGTATGACAGAAATCTAGATAATCTACTTTCTGAGTTTACAGAAACCATTAAGATCAGGCCAGATGTAGAATATGTCAAAACATATCTAGAGTATCTCAACTCAAGAGCGGATAAAAACAAGTTGATAGACTTCTATCTCAATGCCAGTGAGAATATACTTATTAAGCAACAACGGAAATATGATTGGGCCGTATTTATTCTTCAAATAGGATTAAAAGTAGATCCTAATGAACCCAGATTACGCCGCGCAATGAGGACAGCATATACAGGCCTAGGCAGACCAGAAATGGCCAATAAATACAGATAGCATAGATTATAGAACAATGTCATTATCAGAAGAACAATACCTCCATTTATTAGCACTTAATTTTGTCCCTAACATAGGTTCAGTTATGGCTAAGACTCTAATCTCCTATTGCGGAGGGATAAAAGAGGTATTCAATACACCGCAAAAAGAATTAATTAAAATTCCTACCATTGGTCAGAAACGAGCAAACGACATATTGTCATCAGATACGCTGAAACAAGCCGAAGAGGAATTAAAACATATATCTTCTAATGGGATTAAAATGGTGTCATATCTAGATGACGATTACCCACATCGTCTCAAGCACTATCCAGATGCCCCATTAATATTATTCTACAAAGGGGAAGTTGATTTTAATGTCAATCGGACGGTTGCCATCGTCGGTACTAGAAAAATAACCTCTTATGGCACAATACAATGTGAGAAACTTGTCCAAGAGTTAATAGACTACAACGTGACTATAGTATCAGGACTTGCCTACGGTGTAGACACCTGTGCGCATCGCAAAGCGCTTGAATTGAACATACCTACTATTGGCGTTCTAGGAAATGGGCTAGCTAATGTCTATCCTGCATCCAATAGAAAAATAGCACAGCAGATGACTCAAAATGGCGGGCTTGTCAGCGAACTAAAATATTATGCAAAGCCAGACAGAGAAAATTTTCCAATGAGAAACAGGATCATTGCAGGTATGTCTGATGTAGTGGTGGTCATAGAATCTGGTGCCAGTGGTGGCTCTATGATTACTGCAGAAATAGCCAATAACTACAACAAGGATGTATTTGCCATTCCAGGTAAACTAGGTGATGATTATTCGAAAGGCTGCAATCAATTGATAAAAATTCATAAAGCGCATCTGTTAACTTCTGCCAAAGACATAGAGTATATTATGCGTTGGGACCAAAGTGCCATCCCTAAACAACTGCCTTTGATTATAGATCTTGATGATGATGAAAGGCAAGTTGTAAACATACTCAGAGAAAACGGATCATTAGGCTTAGATAAATTACATTACAGTTCTGAAATTCCATTATTCAAACTAACCTCAATTTTATTAACATTAGAATTCAAGGGGTTGCTTAAGTCCCTACCAGGCAAAAAGTATATCTTGACCTAATTTACGTTAACTCTTAATTACAGAAATGAAATTTCTATCTATTCTGCTTCTCCTATCGTCTATTATTTCTTGTGACTCTACAAGATCTATTACGCCTACGCAAGACGTATCTAAACAAGAAACACAAAGAGCTAATACGCCAATAATAAAGAGTGACACTGAGAATACAACAATAAAAAGGGATAATGTAGCTGCAACACAAAAAGCTAAAAATGTAATCTTTCTTATAGGTGATGGCATGGGAATAGGTCAGATAACAGCAGGTACATATATGTCTGACAACAAATCAAGTCTAGAAAGATTCCCGGTAGTAGGTCTGCATAAGCCCTACTCTAGCGACAACCTTGTTACAGACTCGGCCGCTGCAGCGACCTCATTTGCTTGTGGAGTCAAGACGTTTAACCATGCGATCGGTGTAGATAAAGACTCCTTGCCTGTCCAATCAATTCTAGAGGAATGTGAGGCCAAAGGTTATACAACTGGTCTTGTCGCTACTTCTACGATTGTGCATGCCACACCGGCATCTTTTATAGCACATAATGTGTACCGTAGAAACTACGAAGAAATAGCCCTAGATCTCCTGAAAACTGATGTTGATTATCTCGTAGGAGGCGGAAAGAGATTCTTTGATAGTAGAGAACTTGATGACCGTAATCTTATCAAAGAATTTGAGGCCAAAGGCTACACTGTCTTCGACCAATTAGAAGACTTCATTGATCTTACTCCTGCAATTGATAAGGCAGATAAATTTATTTATTTCAGTGCCAACAGTGACCCTATTCCAGTTGCAAGTGGTCGTGACTATTTTATTGATGCCTCTATGTCTGGCATTAATTTCTTGGATAGTAAAGCCGCAAATACAACTACTGATGGCTTTTTTATCATGTGTGAGGCTTCCCAGATTGACTGGGGAGGTCATGCTAACGATTCTGAATATATCATCTCAGAGTTCCAAGAATTTGATCAACTCATACATAAAGTAATGGACTGGGCAAAGAAAGATGGAGAAACCCTTGTTGTTGTTACCGCTGATCATGAGACTGGTGGATATACAATACAACCTGGATCTACTCAAGATAGTCTAGTAACCGCCTTTACGACAACTAAACACAGTGGAGACTTTATCCCTGTTTTTGCTTATGGCCCAGGATCAGAGATGTTCGGTGGCATATATGAGAATACAGATATATATTTTAAAATGAGGTCGGCTCTAGGATTTGAGGAAGTGAAGAAGTAGGGATGTACCAAGTTAAAATATCAAAAGAACCATAAGACTATGGCTTTGATTAATAAATATTTGGAATGAGCTTCCTAGAGAGCCTTTTATTATGAAGTCTTTTAAAATTCTTGCCTCTCAAATAACAAAAGTCCCGTTAAGATGAATCTCAACAGGACTTTTTAATCGGCATTACTAATTATCTTAAATCTAACTCTTGAATGGGTTAGAATATCTTTCTTCAGTCATTAAACTTTTACTTGTTAGTGTACCTAGAAATGCAGCCAATGCATCTACATCAAGTGATGTCAAGCTCATTGTTACAGGTGATCCACCATTGGTTAACTTAGAATCTAGGTCTGTATGCGGTTGTATGTTGTTGTTGTAATGTTCTATAACCGCATGTAAATCATCAAATCTACCATCATGCATATAAGGACCTGTAAGTGCTATATTTCTTAATGATGGAATCTTAAACTTACCATCAGAGAACCCTGGATCATCATACACAACATCAAGCCCGATATTAGTTGTACCACCAGTCTCTTCATATGGATTATTGAAACTACTGGTCGGAGAAGCAAAATTAGGCCCACTGTGGCAAGATGAACACTGTGTCTCATTACTGAAAAACAAAGCCATACCGTGTTTCTCAAGCTCAGACATTTCAGCAAAGTTATTTTCTATTCCTTCGTCAAATCTAGAATCATGTGCAAACATAGAGGCTACAAACTCAGAAATAGCCTGTGCTGTTCTATTGTGATCTATTCTTTCATCACCAAAAGCATCTTTAAACAAATCTGGGTAATAGCTTTCAGCTCTTAACTTATTGACAAGTTCTGTCGTATTATCAATTCCCATTTCTATGTGATCAAGTACGGGTCTCAATGCCAGATCATGTAATGAAGATGAACGACCATCCCAGAAAAAAGTAGAATTAAGTATAGGATTTACAATAGACATTGAATTACGTTTAGTCAATTTCCCTCCAAATCCTTGGCTAAGTGCGACATCATCAGAGAATGCTTTGTTCTGCTTGTGGCAACTGGCGCAAGAAATCGAGTTGTTTTTTGATAATCTGTTATCATAGAATAATACTCTTCCTAGTGTAGCCATAGCATCGCTACTCACAGTCGTTCTGACATTTACATTTCCAAAAATATTTTCATTATTTATAAATATCTCTTCTCCAAAATCTACATCAATAGTTCCTGGTATAAATGTTTCTGCTACTTGATCCATAACTTGCATGTAATCAAAGTGCTGAGCAGGTAATTCTGGCTGGTGGGGGACACTTTGCATATTAGGCAAGTCATCTTGACAAGCTATAAATCCTATAATTAATAGCCCAATGAGAAAGATTTTACTAATGTTATTCATCTTGGAAAAAGTTATGCTTTAACAATAATCGCTGATAGATTAACTCTGAACAGCACGTAAACATTGCAACTGCTACAGAGTATTATCTTAAATATAGCTATAATATAGCATAATGATGCCTGAAAACTAGAATTTTCCTAATAAAAAGACACCTACTGGAGGTAAAAAGTTTAAAACGAAGTCGTCTCCGCTGGCCGCAATGAGATAAGCCTGCGCGCCAATACTCAACTTTTTAGTGAGAGAATACTCGATACCTGTACTAAAGGATAACCCTATAATAGTCCCTCTATTGTTCTGAAATCCGCTAACATTGAATCCGCCACTAGAGATAATAAAATTTATTGAAGATATGATGGTCGTCTTCTGAGAGAGTGGATTTTTCCTAAGATAACCTACTTGCAGATTAAAATAATTGTCGTCATCATTATTGAAATTACTTTCTATGCTTGCGCCGATTTCGAGATTAAAGAATTGATTGTTTTTTCCTCTACGATACATTAACGTAAATGGTCCACCCAAGGTCCGGCCTTTGAAGGGTATAAATTGACTTATCAATGGCGTAAGATTTATACCTATTTCTTTCTCTTTCTTATAACCCCATTCATCAAATTCTTTTAAATCTATCTTCCCACTTGAATTATTAATCAGTTTATCAAGTTCTTTCATATCTACCTGCCCATCCGATCTAGGAACATCGTCTAGCTTGATGGTTTCATTTTGGCTATAAGCCATCAGACTCGTAAAAAGTATAATAACTACTATTAGAATTGCCTTCATCTTACTTGATTTTATAGTTTAGATAAAGGAATAATGGTGGATCCAACATGAAATCCTGTTCCTCCGTAGATACAGATGTTCCTCCCGTTTCTGATTGCTTAACCTGGTTAATTATAAAGGTCATATTAACCTCAGTACTCAGATATATGTGGTCTGTTAATTTATATTTCATTCCAGAAAATAAGCTGAGGCCAAAACCTATTGTCCGCTTACTTATATTTATCACACCAGTGTTTACATCTTCATCTTCATATTTCCCTATAACATCTAGTCCCCAATTAAACAACCACTTACTATCTATATGGGTATTCCTTTCTATCCCTACCTTAGTAAAAAAGAGCTTTTCACTAGACTCTCTAAAAGCACCAGCAATGGGGTCAAAGAATTCATTACTTGAGCCTCTAGCACCTAATCCTATTCTAAACTTACTGATACCTCCTATCCTTAATAATACGGGAAGATCAGTGGGTTCTAGGAAATTACCATTCCCAGAAAAACTGGAAATCACTGAGGTCGCATTTATACCTAACTCAACTGTTTTGACATCTTCATCATGTCTATTTTCTGTTCTGTCTCGTCTT
>JALZVB010000048.1 GCA_023300835.1 Saprospiraceae bacterium
TCTTCAGTCGTTTAGCTATGGCTAAACTTCTTCTTCACGCCTCGTCTAAATCCATTCTATTCTACTCTCATTCCAAGAGACAGTAAATAGAGGTACCCTGTATTAAAAAAGTAAAGGCAATAATTTCGATGTCAATTAAGTTTATAAAGCAAACAGAAAGCTATAGCAAAAAATCTACACTAAATTAATTTTATAACATTAAGAAAACTGTGTATGATTAATAATGCTCGCTTTTTAGATAGACAATTATTGATAGCATTTGTTGCGCTTTGTACTATTAGTTCATGTGGTACTGACAATAATGATATTGATCAGATCCAAATTTCCAATGATGTCACTTATCCTTTAGCTGACAAGGAACTGTGGTCATATTTTCAAAATTTCGAAGAAGAGGCTCTTTTGAGAGGTTTTAAATATGACCTCAATACTCTTGAGATTACAGCTGTCATAGAAACAATTACAGAAGAAGGTGTTGCTGGCACCTGTCAATATGGCCAACACATTCATCATGTTACTATAGATGAAGATTTCTGGAAATATAGCTCAACGTTAATTAGAGAAATGGTAGTCTTTCATGAATTAGGACATTGTGTATTGCACAAAGATCACACTGAAGAATATGATAGTAATGGTAATTGTCTCAGCATTATGAATAGTGGGACAGTAGAATGCAATGTGGCATATACCAATCAAAATAGAACTTACTATATAGATGAATTGTTTACTGGATTACAGTGATTTGTCATATTCTCATTGTATTAACTTAAGCAAAATTGACGAGGCAATCCAGGTAATATATTTAACATTCTGAATGTCCACATATTTTAATGGTATAAGTCTGAATTCATATAAACACATAGCGTTCACTTGGTATAAAAATTAAAAAAGCGAGAGCCTAAAATAGACTCTCGCTTTAATAAATATCTTTTCAGACTTACTATTTTATAAGTTGAACCTTACGCTTGTATACTTCTTCACCTTGGTGAATAGCAATGATATAAGTTCCAACAGATTGATTATCGAAATTGTAATCTAACATCAAGTTACCGTTGAAATTAGAAAATACTTCTTTGTGAATTAAGTTTCCGGTAATATCCATTACATGAAATATAACATCTTCGTCTGATGCCGAATTAAAATTCACACTAGATACTGATCCCGTTGGGTTAGGATATGTAGATAATGAAGCTTCCTCCATATTCACATTAGATGCGATTTCATTAGAAATCTCTAAAGGCTCATCTTGACAGTACTTGTAAGTGACATTACTTATTGCTTTACTACCGACTATAACATACTTAGAATAATGCTTAACACCTTTCTGCATCTTTAACTCTACACGATCACCTATTTCGCTAGATCTTACAGCACTCATAAGGTCACAGTAACTGTTTATAACATCACCATTAAATTCTGTGATGGTTTCATTTATAATGATTCCACCTTTAGCTGCTGCTGTCGTAGCAATAACTTGCTTTACATCCACCCCGTTAAGGTCATCTCTTCCTTCACTTCTTACACCTAAAAATGGCTTGTATTGCGTCTGTACTTCTTTACAGATATATTCTCCATCTTGATCTTGTAGCTTGTTAGAATCAAAATTGATAATTGTTGTAGAAATATCAGTTTTTATAGCACCACTGATGATTAATCTTTCCAAGTGATCATTTTCCTGTATGTATGTAGGAATATCAAATGAAAGGGCTTCTTTGCCTTCTAGATGGATCTGCTTTACAAGTCCATTCGTATCATAAGTGTTCACTGATATCTTATCAGTTGTGGCATTAGTTTGTCCAACACATAAATTCATAAATCCAAAACCCATGAGGGTACACAATAACATCTTTCTCATAAATAAATTTATTAATTCTTTTAATTGATTAAAAATAGAATCCCGTTATCAATAAGGTCTACTTTAAAAAGCATAAATAATTGTAAAAACAGGTTGGTAAGTTGATCATACATAAGACGATCAAAGAGACGACAAGATACTTCTAGAATATGTTAAATGTGCAGAATATAAGAATTGTGTCTGCTATCATGCAGTTGTGATTTATTAGGTTTTTTTAACATATTAGGACTTGACAATTGTGAGTTTAAGATATGAAGTTGGATTCTCAGTGAAGAACAAAAACACCAAAGTAGTCTATGATCTTAACCTTAATGAATTATGGTCTGGTAATATGACCGAAGATAGATTATCAATTAATCTATCTCACCAACCAGCAGGGTTATATCTTGTTAAGCTCATGCAAGTAGACGGCACAACAGAAGTGCTAAAATTATTTATAAAGTAAAAAACAATTATATTGAGGAAGAGCAGGTTGGCTCTTCCTCTCTTTTATTAAAAATGTATTAAATGTATTATGAAAAATCACTTCTATATCATCATACTACTATGCCTACCTCTACTATTACAAGGTCAACTCAAGTATGATTATTACTGGCCTATGGGTAATGATCAAGAAAGTGCTACTGGGGTACAAGCTTTCTCCTTTAACTTTAATAAACTACCTATGTCTACTGAATTCAGAAATGGAGATATAGGTTTTGGGAGAACAAGGGCCAGTATATGTGACAAGGATGGTAACTTACAGTTCTATACCAACGGATGTCAGGTTTCTGATAAAGAGCACAAGCTTATGGTCAATGGAGACAGCCTTAATAATAATAGTTATTTAACTGATTTTTGGATGGGTTGCGAATTTGGTTATCCTTTAAAACAAGATATAACCATACTACCTGATCCTGGATACGATAGTGGTTATTATATAATCCATAAACCAAGAGAACTTATTAAAGTAGGTTTTGGAAATGAATTTCATTTCCGTTACGTATTGTACAGCTATGTAGATATGTCACTTAATGGAGGGCTAGGTGAGGTTACGATTAAGAATGATACAATTTTTGAAAGGAAATTTCTTCAAGGTGCCCATATGACAGCTATTAATCATAAGAATGGTAAAGACTGGTGGATATTACAACCTGGTGATACAGGGACAGGTAATGTCTATTACAGGTTCTTATTAGATGAGACTGGCGTCTCACAGATAGATAGTCAGGCTATAGGGAAAACTTTCCTTCCTGAGATATGGCCTATCAAAGCTACAGGTGCTGGTATTTCCAAATTTTCTCCTGATGGCACTAAGTATGCTTACTTTAATCTATATGATGGCTTACATCTCTATGATTTTGATAGAGAAACAGGATTATTATCCGGTGGCAAATATTTACCCTGGTCTGTAAAAACCAATGAATGGTCAGGCAGTGTAGAGTTCAGCCCTAACTCTGAAGTACTTTA
>JALZVB010000049.1 GCA_023300835.1 Saprospiraceae bacterium
GTAGATAACCTATCTGTAGGAATGGGAGCAAACCTTTTAGATTATCTAGCCGTAGGAGATTCAGAAATTGTGGCTGTTGCTATTGATCAGTTTGGATGTACAGAGTCAGATACTATTAGTGTTACAGAATCTATAGTCGGAGGCGTTATAAGTGCGCAGGAAGTTATCTGTCTGGGAGAGTCATCTGTAATTACGTATAGGCCATTAGAGGACATTCCAGGAGCGATAATTAATTGGTCAGTAAGCAATGTAGGGCCAGGACAGAATTCGATCGAGGTATTTCCTATAGAAACAACGACTTATACTGTCGAATATATAAACCCAATAGGTTGTTCAGAAACCTTAAGTATAGAAGTGCAGGTGGGAGGATTTCCAGAAAGAGGAGACTTGTTTGCAGATCCTGCCGAAGTTTGTTTGTCGTTTCCTACGGAACTGACTACGAGCTATAATCCTAATTTTGATTACCTGTGGTCTCCATCAGAAAGCTTGGACGATAATACCTCAAGTAGCCCGATTGCTAGACCAATGGAAACAACAACATACTCGGTTACTGTGACGGATGATCTGGGATGTACAGTTGAAGATGAGATTACTGTAAATGTAATCCAGCCTACCTGTAGTGAAAGGGATATCTTAGTACCTAATATGTTTTCACCTAATGGAGATAACTTAAATGACTTCTATAAAATTGAATCTAACTTCTTACAAAATATGGAACTGGTAATTTATAACCGTTGGGGAGAAGAGATATTTACAACAACTAATCAGAATGTTGGCTGGGATGGAACATTCAAGGGTGAAGTATTGACGCCAGATGTTTATGGTTACTACTTTACAGGAGAATGTATCAATGGGTTACAATATCAGAAACAGGGGAATATTACATTGTTGAAGTAAATTAAAACGACATTAGTTAATAAAGGTACCCTTAAGGAATAGTAATAAAATTAGATTTATTATCAATCCATCGCTAAGCTAATTGAGAAAGTAATTTAACATTGTTATATCTTTGCATCTATGAGTAAGAAAGGTAGAGTTCTTGTAGCAATGAGTGGCGGTATAGATAGCACAGTTACGGCTATGATGCTGCATGAACAAGGATATGAGATTGTCGGTATCACGATGAAAACTTGGGATTATGCAACATCAGGGGGGGCTAAAAAAGAAACCGGTTGTTGTAGCCTTGATTCTATAAATGATGCACGACAGATTGCTGTAGAGAAAGGTTTTCATCACTTTATAGTCGATATCAGAAATGAATTCGGTGATTATGTCATTGATAATTTTGTTGAAGAATATATTGCTGGTAGAACGCCTAACCCATGTATACTCTGTAATACGCATATAAAATGGAGTGCTCTATTGAGAAGGGCAGATGCGATGGACTGTGAGTTTATAGCAACTGGTCATTATGCTAAAATAAAGAGAGCTAACAATAGGAACTTTATTTCTAAAGGTGTAGATCCTCGCAAAGATCAGTCTTATGTTCTATGGGGTTTATCTCAAGAATGTATGTCGAGAACGATGTTCCCATTAGCAGATTATACCAAAGATGAGATCAGACAGATGTCATTTGACTGGGGTTATGAAGCGTTGTCCAAAAAACCTGAGAGTTACGAGATCTGTTTTGTGCCTGATAACGATTATAGAGGATTCTTAAAAAGAAGAGTTCCTGAACTAGAAGCGGCTGTCAAAGGCGGTACTTTTGTAAATAGCCAAGGAGAGCTTCTAGGTACCCACGATGGATATCCTTTCTATACCATTGGTCAAAGAAAAGGCCTAGGTGGTGGTTTCAAAACACCTAAGTATGTAACAGAAATCATCCCATCTACCAATACTGTAGTACTCGGTGAATCAGATGATCTGTTAAAGAATGCCATGTATGTCAAGGACATCAACTTCCAAAAACATAGTAGTTTTGATCCCAATAAAGAATATGTTACGATGGTAAGGTATAATGACAGAGGTACATTAAGTACTGTCGAACCAGATGGAGACAATGGCATGAAAGTGAACTTCTTAGCCAATGTAAGAGGAATAGCGCCAGGGCAATCTGCTGTTGTATATGATGGTGAAGATGTCGTAGCAGGAGGTATAATTATAAAAAAGTAAGCATTTCATATAAGTATTATTTAATATTGTAGTTCTAACCCCACCTTTTCGTTTTTTATCCAATATTAGAAATGATTTAAATTAAAATTATAATCATGCATAAAATGCTAAAGAACATACCATTATACATTACAAGTATAATCATAATCACATTTTGCTCTTGTTCTGAAGAGATTAAAACATTACCTCAAGATACTTTGGGCTTGCAATATTACCCTATTGAAATAGGAAACTTCAGGACATATCAAGTAGATTCTACAATAATTGCCAATCAAGGAGCTGTAAGAGAAAGCAGTACTTCTTTTGTTAAAGAAGAAATTGTTAATGTAAATATAACTGAGACAGGAGATTCAACTTTTATAATCAGAAGATCAGAATCTGCAACATTAGATGGTGGATTTGTAGCCAAAGATGTTTGGACGGTTACTAAAACTCTAGAGAATGTCATACGTAATGAAGAGAACCTAGAATTTATGAAAATGCTTTTTCAATAATATCTTT
>JALZVB010000050.1 GCA_023300835.1 Saprospiraceae bacterium
ATCAGATAATATATAGTCATCTTCAAGCTTAAGTTCTACTTGAAAATTTCTTGACTTGTTACCCTTATACTCAAAACCGCCACTTCTGTCTGTCTTAAATTTCGCGACAACTTCCTTGTTATTTCTTCTAGTTTTCCGATCATAGTTACGCGTAATAATAGAAGCTTGAACGCCTTGTAATGGCTTTCCAGTCGATCTATTGGTTACATAAAATTTATTGACACCAGATCTATTGCTATCATGAACATAATTAAGATTGGAAACTTGAAATAAAGCAATCGAATGTTTTTTATCATCTTCAGCGTTTATTAATATTGCATAACGGCCAGGCTTAAAACTAGGGAAATCAATTTCTATTGAATGATAATTAAAAAGTTCTTCTGACTTAGGCAGGTTCCATTCCTTAGTTTTAGAAAGTGGCAACTTTTTTATAAAAGAAATCTTTTCAGCGTTATTGTGTATGTGATTAAGATCTTCATGGTCGTCCTCTGACAGATAATAAACACTACTTGTAGTCTTGTCTATATTCCTATAAGTGAGCCTACCTAAAAAGGGTTGATGTGGAACATTTACCTGTTCTAGTAATAATTCAAGATGAGCCTTATTAAGTACAGTAGTTTGTGACTGAGCTATGTTTTCATATTTAGTACCCTCAGATAACTTCTTAGTGATTGTTAGAAGGCTGTCTGCTTTATTAAAACCATTAATGTATTTTGGATCAAAACTTCTGCGATAGGACTCTCCCAGTTGCAGGTAATAATTAATAAGTTTCGTGTATGCTAATAAAGAAATCTTATCTGACCCATACTCTCTTATTATATCTTCCAACCCACTTACATATAATTCTTCTTTTCCATTAATATTGGATTGATTTCTTAAATATTCTATTCTATAAACGTCTAATTGTAACCTAGTTTCTAAATCGTTACTTGATAATTCTATAGCACGTTGAAACAAAGCCAAAGTAAGTAACTTGTAATTCTCTGTACCTTCAGTGCTAAATGTTTCAGCTAAGAACTTGTCGCTAGAAACGAATAATTTAGGATCATTAAGTACATAGGCATCTAACGGTAAACTGACAGTAGATACATCATTTCTAAAGTGTTGCAACGCTTGGTAAACTAAAAACTGATTTAGATTTTTAGCTTTTATAAAAAAGTTGTTTTGGAAGTCATTTTCATTTGTATGATAGGCATTTAAAACAAGTGAGAATTCATCTATAGACTGCGTATTTTCTAGTTGTATCGATTTCAAATAATACCCTACTGACTTTCTCTGGATATCTTCCAAGCTCCAATTCGCTAATTCTTTTTCTTCTTCTTCTTTTTCTGCTTTACTTTCTATTTCTGTTCTATTCTGAAATCTATACATATTATTCATAGCATAATCAGAATACAGTTTCCCAAGTACAGAATAAGTCACAGCCCTAGCAGCACTGCCCTTTACAAGCGCCATATTGTTTTCAATATCTGAGATATATTGTGCAGGATCTTGATCTTTGAACTGGGTGCTGAGTTTAGATTTATATAGTATGGCTTTAATGAGTTGAGGTTCATTCTCTTCTGCTATCGCTTTATCATATATTCTATTGACGATATCAAAGGCAGATTGTGGGAGATTCTTCTTCTCAAATTCAATGACCTCTGACCATAACTTGTCATAGTCTACGGGTTGACTATCAGAAAAGTCTACAACTGTAATTCCAGAGAGTGCTAACATCATATATAACAAATACTTCATAGATTGGATTTAATACTTAGTACCAATTTTGCCTTGAGTTAAACAAATTGTTTTTGAAAACTTATATGCCTCTTAAGTTAAATTGATACAACATATACTACTACAATAAAATGATCAATTAAATTTCACTTAACACAGACTTTAGGGAAGATTTAATCCTCCCAAAATCTAAGGATGTCAACCTCTGCATCAATTTGAGCTGTGCCTAGCAGGACTGAAGCGAAGTGTTCTGCCCAATAAGGTGACAAAGAAGTCCCTTTGGTTCCCATACCGTTGAATAGATGGATGTGGGAGAAATTAGGATGTGTACCTATCAAAGGCTTCCTTCCCTGTACCGCTGGTCTTATACCTGCTCTATGCTCAACAACATTATAGGGTACCTTAAGTAGATTTTTCAACTTAAGATTCCAATTATCAATGAATTCTTGTGTAGGATCATTATCAGATATATTCTTATCATATCCACCACCGGTCCAAAATTTATGTGCTGACAATGGGGCTATAAATATCTTATCACGGAGCATTTTATCAGGCAATTCGTTCTCGATTTCAACGATAAATGATTGGCCCTTTACAGGTTGTAATGGCAAATGGCCGAAATATTTATTTTCCAATACCTTATATCCCTCACAATACACTACTCTACTAAAGTCTTCGCCAGCATAAGATACGCTTTCGGTGAAGTCAACATCACTATCTATTGAACCTTCTATCAACCAATTCTGTGATATTAACCATGCTCTGTACTTTTTTATTAGTAGAGATACATCAACTTGTATTGCAGGATCTATTTCTCCGTAACCAAACGCTGGATTGACTAACTCATCATAGTTAGAGACATCAGCCTTATTCTTAATCCATGGTGCATAACCTGGTCTTCCTGTAGATTCAAACCAATTATTCTCTTGCATCAAATTATCAAAGGCTCTTAAGATACTCGTCTTTTTGACAAGTTTTATTCCCAATAACACTTCTAAGCCTTCATAGTATTCTATGGCTACAGGCAGGAGCTCTTCTATTTTCCAACTCTTGACGTATCGTCTTCCAGTAATAGGATTTATTATTCCAGCTGCAGCAAGTGTTGCTGCCGATTTATGGTTATTGTCAATTATCCTAAAAGGGATATTCTTTCTGTAGAGACAGTATGAAAATATTGTTCCTGCTAGGCCTTGCCCTACGATTAATACCTTCTCCTCCGTTCCTGACAATACTATAGATTGAATAGCTCTGCTTTGAGCTTTTTAGTCAATTTGGAAACGACCAATTCATAAGAGTGATCAATTAATTCCATGAGTAGAACTCTTTTCAACCCATCTTCTAGAATCACTGTATTCCAATGCTTCTTATTCATATGGAACCCTGGAATAATTTGATGGTGTGATTCTCTTAATTCCAGAGCTCTATCCGGATCACACTTAAGATTAATTCTACAATTCTCTGATTGAAGAGGTAAAAGCGCAAACATCTTTCCCATCACCTTAAACACCAGCGTAGTTTCATCAAATGGAAATGTTTCTTCTACGCCACTTTTAGAAATACAATATTCTCTTATTTCTTCAATGTTCATTTTTGGGCTTTCTGAACATACTTTTCATGATGCTTGGCAAGAAATCTATCTAGATGGACCTGGTTCTCACTAGATATACTTTCTGGACTTATGTACATATCTTTTGACAATCTCTGTCTGCTGGCTTCATATAGTGTTACCGCACAGGCTACAGAAATATTAAGGCTGTCAACCATTCCATATTGAGGAATCAAGATATTTCCATCTGCATAGGTTAAGGCTTCCTGGCTAACACCGTCTCTTTCGTTACCGAATAATAATGCCACGCCTTCTGATAAATCTGTTGCATACAAGCTTTGACTTTCTTCGTCTAGATGAGTTGCGTAGATTTTATCGTACTTCTTTTTGACGGCAGTCATACATT
Source organism: Saprospiraceae bacterium (assembly GCA_023300835.1). Lineage (GTDB taxonomy): Bacteria > Bacteroidota > Bacteroidia > Chitinophagales > Saprospiraceae > RFSX01. The sequence goes on from JALZVB010000050.1 coordinate 3,672, forward strand.
CATCAACGTCCATATAAAAATGAATATCGAGCCACTTCCGTACACCTGTAGAAGAGGCCTTAACTCGATCAAGGTGGGCTTTTCCTAGTCCTGGATCCGTATATAATATGTATAGTTCTTGTACCCCTACAGAATCACAAGTCCGCATCACTGCACCTATGTTGTGCTTATCGTGTACGTTCTCAAGTATTACCGTCATATGCTGTCTAGACGCAGCTACTCTAGTAAATTTATTGAGTCTCTCCTCAGTAATTATAAGTTGATCTTCCTTCAATTTATTCTGCTATTACAAATCTATTATTCTCAAAGCTGAGTAGATAGAGATGCTTGTTTTGGAAATATTCTATATCAGAAAACTTATCACTATTTCCCTTGAAGACTTTCTGTATATCAAATTCTGTCAAAAGTAAACTTGAATTATAGGTGTCCAAGAAGTATTGAAATTTCTTTCCATAGTTAAACAAGCTCCTTCCTAAGAACAACATGGTATCAAATCCGTTATAGACTTCCTCTGATGGAAAGTCGTTATATAGCTGAAAGTATTTTTGCCTAAACTCCTTAACGGCTGGAGAATCTCTATCTAAAAATGAGCTTCTACATACTCTCATATTTAGATTGGAATAATTTTCAAATTTTATTCTTTTTGATTCTAATAGTATTGGCATACCGTATAACACGACCTTTTCCATTCCTTTTTCTCCACCTAACTTTCTGACAGTATTATAGACAAACTTTTCATCGTCAGAGAAAGACCAATTAGGAAGTATGAAAACAGTTTCTCTTTCTTTTAAAAAAATAGAATCAAATGCAACCTCTCCATTGATCAATGAATCTTCTTCTATATAGAACTCGCCAAATGGCTTAGAATCAGAACCTGATTTTGCTTTACCTAGTTTCTGTAGGTAATACATCATAGCTCTATCTTTTTTGATATTACGACCCAAAACAATAACCTGATCATTGCTATAATTATCTGTAACGTGATCTATGATATGACTGAAGTGATCTTTTAGACTTGGTTTGAGCTGAATATAATAAGGGTTCTCTTGTGTTATCTTACTGCTTGATAACCAGGGAGATACGACAGGTAATCCATTACTTTTACCGTACTGGGCAGTAGTAGCCAATTGCCCTTTCTGTCTAGGTCCTATGATAAGATCTGCATGCCTACATTTCTGAAGCTTATTGTCAAATGAACCTGACTCGCTATCAATTACAGTTACATTCAACTGAACGCCATCTTCATCTAATTTCTCAAGAGCCAACTTAGTACCTGCATAGAAATGAGATATTCTGCCTAATGCGGTACTAGGATCAATAACATTTTCAATGTCGGTATTGTCTACACTAAATGGAAACAAAAAACTAACATCATAAGAAGCTCGTTTATCAAGTTCTAGATCTTCTATTTTCTGGTTGTACTCTACTGTTCTATCTATTTCAGTCCAGTAGACTGTATCAACATCACTTTTGATTGACTTAGATTTATTTTCCATTTCAGATACAGGATTAGTATTTACAATCTGTGTATCCATTGTAGATTTACGTGTACTCTTACATCCAATAGTAATCGCACATAACGTCACAACTAAGAAATATAATGCTGATCGACTCCTCATTCTATTCCCATTCGATTGTTGCAGGGGGCTTGGTACTGATGTCATAAGTGACTCTATTTATTCCTCTAACGTTATTAATAATTTCATTGGATATCTCTCCCAGTAATTCGTAGGGTAATTTACTCCATTCTGCTGTCATTCCATCAGATGAGTTTACAGAGCGCAGTGCGATTGTATACTCATAGGTACGTTCGTCACCCATTACACCAACGGACTTTACGGGTAATAATATTGTTCCTGCCTGCCATACTTTATCATACCAGCCTGAAGACTTCAACTTGGATATAAATATATGATCGGCCTCTTGATTGAGTTTTATTCTATCTCTTGATAATGTACCTAGAACCCTTATCGCCATTCCAGGGCCAGGAAAAGGATGTCTATCTACAAATGAAGACGCTAACCCGAGGTTTCTGCCGACCTCTCTTACTTCATCTTTAAATAGAGACCTCAATGGTTCTACTAATTTAAGATTCAATCTATCAGGTAATCCCCCAACATTATGATGGGACTTAATTGTTGCTGAAGGTCCTTTTACGGAAATAGACTCTATAACATCGGGATATATTGTTCCTTGTCCTAGCCATTTGACACCTTCCATACGATTAGAAGCTTCTTCAAAAACTTCTATAAATACGCGTCCTATGACTTTTCTTTTTTGTTCTGGATCTGAAATACCTTCTAGGGCATTCAAGAATTTATCAGAGGCATCTACGCCTTCAACATTTAGGCCTAGTACTTTATAATCTTCAAGGACTTCTTGAAATTCGTTTTTGCGCAACAAGCCATTATCAACAAATATTCCAGTAAGGTTATCGCCTATCGCTCTATGTAATAACATGGCCGCAACCGTAGAGTCTACGCCACCGGATAATCCCAATATCACTTTATCATCACCGAGTTGGGTTTTTAATTCACCGACAGTCTGATCAATAAAGGAGTTAGGAGTCCAATTCTTGGAACAGCCCGCAATGTTGGTAATAAAATTATCTAATACTGTAACACCTTCTAGTGTATGCGTCACCTCAGGGTGAAACTGCAGACATCTTATCGGGTTGGGAAATTTCCCTTCTTGAGATTTAAATATTGCGACAGGTATATCATCCGTTTTTGCTAGTATCACGAAGCCTTCTGGCAATTCTTTGATGGTATCACCATGCGACATCCATACTTGTGATTGTTTAGATAAACCCTTTAAGATGCTGTCTTCTTCATTCAGTAAATCTAATTGTGCTTTGCCGTATTCTCGTTTAGCAGATCTTTCTACTTTACCTCCGAATTTCATAGCTGTTAACTGCGCACCGTAACAGATACCTAGCACTGGTTTATGTTCCAATATCTCTTGGACATTAGTATCTAACATATTAGGATCATTAACAGAAAAGGGGCTTCCTGATAATATTACAGCCTTTATCTTGGGATCAGAATAGTCAATCTTCTTATTGTAAGGCTGAATTTCTGAGTAGACATTCAATTCCCGCAATCTTCTGGCAATGAGTTGGGTATATTGTGACCCAAAATCCAAAATGATAATTTTTTCAACCATTTAACAAATATAGGAAATCACAACAGAATCAGACTATTCAACGCCATGTCTATACTCTAGAAAGTATTAACGCAGTGTAACAGAAATCTTTTCAGTTTCTCTCATAGACTGGGATATATTAGTGGCTATGATATTGATGGGGACTCCTTTCAGCTCAAGGTACTGCTTACAGGCTTCCATTCTGTTTTTGACAAGTTCTTCGCTTTTCCTGTCACCTCTTCTATAAAAACTCTCAAGCACAACAGAACTGGCTTCCCCAGCCTTAATTTTATCAGCATATCCGTCTAAATCCTTCAATGCAGTTGTAATTAGTAGAGCTGATTTAGACTCAAATAAGATATAAGTACCGCTTTTAATTTCTGTTCTAGAGATTTCAGTAGTTTTTATCTGACTGTTGCCTGTTTCCTTAACGATTACAGCGTTATTCTGAACAATTATCGTTTTTTCTGGAGCAACAACCTTCTCTACTTCAGTCTGAGCTATGCCTTCATTAACTATTCTTGAAGTGGCAGCAGGATTCTTTCCTAAGGGTGCAAATTTGAAAATACCTTTTGGTGATTGCTTAAATCCATTCATGAAATCAATAGCCTCTCCGTGGATTTTAGTAATATCTTTACCATTCAAAGTAACCATTGTAGGCGTACCATTGAGAATAATTGCTGTTTGAGAGTTTCCAGTTTGTACGAAAAGGATTGTAAAAGAGCACCAAATGACCTTAATAAATGAATTCATAAGGATAAGTTTTAATTGATAAAACAGATTATTTGGTCAGATAATTCAAAAATGAAGCTTAAGTTACTAAAGTATATTAAATTTTAACAACTAGATCTATTTATGTTTGTATGATAAACATGCTTTTGAACCTATATGACGTTTCCTATCCTTTTATTGTTTCAAAAATTAACGTCATGTACCGATAAACATGGCTCACTTAAAAACCTATTGATCAATAAGACCTCTTCCTTCTTTTTTGATTTCACCTGTCTCCATAAGCTGTTTCATTAACTTATCAAGTACGCCATTTACAAATTCCTTACTTTTTATAGTGCTGTAGTTTTTGGCTAACTCGACATATTCATTCAATGTCACCTTAGAAGGTATACTATTGAAGTTAATAAGCTCGGTAAGGGCCATTTTTATGAGGATTGTATCTATTACTGCTAATCTCTCATGATCCCAGTTTTCTAACACGGGTATTATATGAGACATACTCTTTTCACTATTATCTATGGTGCTTTTGAGTAGATTTTGGCCAAAGTCTTTGACGGTATCATCCTGCGGCAAGAACTCCATGTAGGCTGTATCAGAATCAACTGGTAAGATCTTAAGGTATTTTTTAAATGCCCCTACAACTAGAGACTTGTCGTCTACCCAGTTAAAAAAAGTATCTTCCAACATTTCGTTGAAATATTCATCTTGTCTACAGTGTCTGTATAATTCTAGAAGAATCTCTAGGTGATCTGCATGTTCCGTATCCTTTTCTAAATAGGCTGTATACTCATCCGTTTTTGCGAATGAAAGGTAAACTTTTTTGACATACTCTTCATTGAGTTTAGCTGCGAAGTCCATTTTTTTGAAATGCTCAGCTAGCTTTTTGTTACCAACGATGTTCTGGATAAGATCATTGTTGTACAATTTAGCTGAGAAAATTTTGTCCAAATCTGTAGGTAAGTGCTTAGAACTACGTTTTTTATGGTCATTTACTGACTCAAACGTAATTAGCTCCATTATATAGATAGTGTACAAAAACAATTCGTAACTCTTATTGATATTCTGATCATACGATTTATACACGTCCTTAGGAACCAACGTTTCATCGCGATCCATTGAATAAAGGAGTTGCATTACTTTTACACGAACACTTCTTCTACTTAACATTACACAAACTTTTTTATGTGGACTAGCCGGAATATTTATTTATCAAAAGTAATATTATTAATCGTTATAATATGAATTGCTTCAGAAATATTATTTAGGATATGTTCAATCTATAATTATCAATAGAAATTAGACCAATGGAGGTCCTAGGGTTTTCTTTTTATAAGCTGCAATAACCTCGTTTATATTCTTAAATACAGGTCCTTTTTTAAGAAACTCACCATCTAGGCTCTTCCATTCAGCTAGCTCTATACTTTCAACTTCTTGGGGATTAAGCGGCTGTTTTTTAGCTGTAGCAGCATACCAATATGTAATTTTCATATTTCGCTTATGCTTGGTGCCTTTATAACTGTGCCTGGTAACCTTTATTCTTTTTTTGATCTTCACTTTCTTGAGCCCAGTTTCTTCCATTATTTCTCTGGCTGCAGCTTCCTTTTTGGATTCACCTTTTTCTATCTTTCCTTTGGGTAGATCCCAATGCTTTTTTCTATAGATAAAAAGGTACTTACCTTTACTATTTTTCACTAGTCCACCAGCTGCTGGAACCAACCTATATAGAGATTCAAAATCATCTATAAGTGCTTTTTTATCTTCATGATGTAAAACAATACAACCTATTCTGTTTGTTTTCTCTAACATGTCGATATAGGATAACAACATCTTGGTTTTCTTAGTATATGGCGCTACCAATGAACCAGGAGGATATTTTTGATCTTTAACAAATTGGTTATCAACCAACATCAAAGCATTTTCGTTAATGTATATTTTGTACATTTGTTGACTTATAATTATCAATGGGAACACTAGCTGCTCAGGTTGCTCAAAAATTACTTGAAATAAATGCCATCAAGCTCAAACCAAACGATCCTTTTACATGGGCATCCGGATTAAAATCCCCTATTTATTGTGACAATAGAATTTCTCTATCACATCCCAAAGTTAGAGATTTTATTAAAGAGAGCCTAAAAGAAAAATCAAGAGTTTTTGGAGAATTTGATATCATAGCTGGTGTTGCAACCGCAGGCATACCACATGGCTCATTGTTAGCTGATTTGCTAGATAAACCATTCATATATGTCAGATCGGCGGCCAAAAGTCATGGTAGACAGAATATGATAGAAGGAGAACTTCCTGAGAATTCTAAAATACTGGTTATTGAGGATCTTATTTCTACTGGAAAAAGTAGCATTGCCGCTTGTGATGCTTTGACCTCAGCAGGTGCCGCAGTCATAGGTGTAATGGCCATATTTACATACGGGTTTCCACAGGCAGCACAAATATTTACAGAAAAGAAGATTCCATTAGATACTTTAACGAACTATAGGAACCTCCTTGTACAAGCATTAGAAACAAATTATATTACAGAAGCAGAAAAAGTTGTCCTGCAATCTTGGAATACAGACCCACAACTGTGGTCTTCTGAGAGAGGTGGATAAAATCAAAATAATATGAAAGTTATCACAACAGAATCAGAGAAATTTCTTTACAAATATCTTAATAGTACATCACCTACAGGTTTTGAGTCAGAAGGCCAGCAAGTATGGGTAGAGTATATTAAGAATTATGTAGATGAAGTCCACTTGGATGATTATGGAACCGCTTATGGTATCATCAACCCTGGCAAAGACTTCAAAGTTGTAATAGAAGCTCACGCAGATGAGATAGCTTGGTATGTGAATTACATAAGTGATGACGGTTACATCAATGTCATCAGAAATGGGGGTTCAGACCATATTATTGCGCCTTCTATGAGAGTAAACATACATACACCTAAAGGAATTGTAAAAGGTGTATTTGGATGGCCAGCAATACATGTCAGACAAGGTAAGGATGCCAGTTTATCTCCTAAACTTGAAAATATATTTATAGATATAGGAGCCAAAGATAAAGATGAAGTAAAAGAACTCGGCGTACATGTCGGATGTGTGATTACATTTGATGACGAACTAATGTCTCTTAATGATAGATTCTACGCTGGTAAAGCACTAGACAATAAAATGGGTGGTTTCTGTATAGCAGAAGTCGCTAGACTATTGAAAGAAAACAAAAAAGACATGAAGATTGCGGTTGCTG
>JALZVB010000051.1 GCA_023300835.1 Saprospiraceae bacterium
TTGTGATATATGGGATGTAATTCTTGCATTTTCGATAAGCTATTGTCGAATTCAGCGGCATAGATATGCGCTTTCATTGTATAACCAGTAGACCACATCTCAGGCAGTATTACGATATCTGCATTCGCATTATCAGCGATTAGGTTAGCGTAGTTATCGTATTGATGCTGTGGCTCATGCCAGACGGTAAGGCCTTGAAGAATAGAAATACTGAGTGATCTATTCATCTAGAAATCATTGAATAACTTCATTGCATTTCTGTTGAATCCATCTATAGACGACTTATCTTGAATATTAGACCGCTCTCCGTACAAGGTAGACTCCCAATTGGGATTACTATTTTCTCCTCTACAAGTCGAATGTAAAAGCACAAATTCTTTGGCTCCCAAAGTAGGATTATAGAAAAGGAATTTTACACCAGTCTGATTGGTTTCAATCAGATGATTGTAGTACCAGATTTCATAAGGAGGTGAATCCTGTTCATCTTCTACAGTAATCACATCATCTGGTTTGCCGTATTTAAGAAAGAAGTATCCTCTATCTGATTCAAACCCGTGCCCAAGATTACTTTTGAATTGTCTATCTATTGCTTGTGCAACTGACATATATTGTTCAAATACTTTTTGAGGATTGTCTTTAGAAAAGCCAGTCCAAAAACTATAGAGAAAATACCTTTTGGCTACAGTGTCTTCAGACCATACTAATTCGTTTAAAGATTCTGTCATGCCGTTTCCTACGCGAGGATAAATCGCCTTTAGCGCATAATTCAATTCACCATCTGAAAGATTCTGCACAAATGCGGTTGCAAAAGCTGCATCGTTTTCGGTAGCTTTATTGAAGTCCATTACGATATTAGAAACAGCGAAGTTTTGAGCTTTATAATAGAGTACATCTTTTTGTTTATTTACAATTTCTAATTGAAACTCGTAATTACCTGACTTCAATTTACTTATATCAACTTGCTTTAGTACTAAAGCGGGATTCATTGTACTAGATAAGCGTTTATAGCCAGAAGGCATCATTTCTGCTTGTGACTCCACTTCTCTTACCCCGTATTTTATATATAAGTCTTCTGTAACTTGAGAGAGGTTATATACCTCCGTATAGAAGTACAAGGTCGTATCGCTTCCGCTAAAAAGATTATAGGGCTTAGGCTCATAACTAAATCCAGATTTCTGGAATGCCAAAGTGCTTTCTGTACCGCCCATATCTGAAAACAAAAGTACATCAGAGGACACTGGTGAGTTGTCACTATAGTTGACAATGACAGTGCTTTCGTAAAGCAATGTATCTATAGGGTTGTTAAGGTCTACGTATTGTACCTTTAATCTATACTTTCCGTTAGTTATTTGTATTCTCTTGAGGTCCCAAAAGTCTTTGAGATCAGTGGAAGCGGGACTGGTTAATTTGTATTTATCCGCAGTAACTATATCAGTTCCTTGTTCTATAAGCATGGTAACTTCTAGAGCGGCATAGTTATCTATGTATTGTACAGAACCGGAGCTTATACGTGAATATATCTCAAGATATGATCCTTGTTGCTCTGTGTAATATTTAAGCAAAGTAACACTACTCTCCAGTGCACTCGTGGATATTGTATATGAAAGTATAAAGAAAACTGAAAGGATGAAATTTCTAAGGAACATATCAATCTTTGACGGTTACAAATCTAAAGTTAAAGTTTCTTAGATTCGCATCCATAATCAAGGTGTCACTTGTCTTGGCGATGACATGATAACGATCTTTACTGTTCACACTTATAACTTCGTTTTTAAGTATAAATGGATAGTAAGATGTATCGGCTAGTATATTTGTGGAGAAGCGATTATTTGTATCTATTTTGAAATAACCATTATCTAGTAGGCTGGTTTTCTTTCCAGACTTATACGCTTCTATTACTTTCCAATTGCCTACAAGATCAGACGCTACAATTATAGGTAAGACTGGCTTGTCTGATTTACAAGACAATAGCACAACACTTAACAAAGTTGAAATTAAAAAAGATGAATAGATTATAATCTTACACATAACACTAAGTAACTCAATTTAAAACATTAATAGAGCTGTGAAACTGTATATATAATATAAACCTAATGAGGTAAATAGCTTTTAAGAATATTACTTCTTAATGTATTTCTTTTCCTTAATTTTTGCTTTCTTACCTACTAGTTCTCTTAGATAGAAAAGTTTAGCTCTTCTTACTTTACCTCTTTTTAGTATCTTTATTTCTACTAATGATGGTGCAGCATATGGGAATATTCTTTCAACACCAATACCACTAGACATTTTTCTAACTGTAAAAGTCTTAGTTGAACCTGATCCATTGATCTGTAAAACATTACCTTTGAAAGATTGAATTCTTTCTTTGGCACCCTCTACAATCTTATAGCTTACATCAATATTATCTCCTGGTTTGAAAGGAGGAAAATTATTAGCTGGTGTAAGTTGTTCGTGTATGTAATTAATCAAGCTCATTGCTAGTGTATTTGTATTTCGGAGCGCAAAGATAGAATAAATATATCTATTATTTTCAAGTTATTGATATTATATTTAATTGTTATCTCAATAAAGTCACATGTCCCTCTTCATTGAGCTTTCTTCCTCTCGGATCTAAATATGTGGCTTGATAGACATAGACACCTTGTGGAGATTCTTTACCTGTGTTATATTCTTGTCCGTTCCACCCTTCTCTAGGATCATCTGTCTCAAATATCATCTGTCCCCATCTGTTCCATATCGTTAACCTATAATCATTCAAGCCATCGTAATAACCATTGCCTAGAAACCTATCGTTCTTAGAATCACCATTAGGTGTGAACGCATTGGGAAAACGAAACCGAACGACTGGACTTACATCTACAAGTTGTGTGATTGTATCTACACAGTTGGTAACAGGATGGAAAACCGTGAGTAAAACTTCATAAATACCCGTATCAGGGAAATCGAAACTAGGATTCTGCACAAAGGCATTACCGACACCTCCAAAATTCCACTGCCAAGCTCCTGAAAACTGAGAATTATCAAAAAAACTAACTCTACTACTCAATACATTAGGCTCCTCTGGGCTAAAACTGAAGTCTGCAATCGGAGATTCTTTTATCTGAATATAGGAGTCAAAATCCCTAGACGTAGAACATATCCCGTCTGGGGAAGTTATTTCTAATGATACAGAGTAGGTTCCTGGATCAAGATATTGGTGGGTAGGGCTTATTTCAGTACCGAATGTACCATCTCCAAAATCCCATTCAATTATATAGTTGCTATCAATAGGTTCCGATAGGTTGTTAAAAAAAACATCCGCGGGGTTACAGCCGATAAATTTACTCGGTTCCACGACCAGCAACTGTGGCACTGGAAAATAAGATATTGGAATGATTGTATCGTCTTTACATTCGTTATTATCTGTAACCGTAAGTCTTGTATCTCTAAATCCCGGTTGATTGTACACATGTTCTGGATTAATTTCACTTGACATATTACCATCATCAAAATCCCATTCCCATTCTGTTATTCTCTCCCCCCCTGTTACAGATGCATCTCTAAATAACACCGGACCAGCGATACAGGTGTCATAAGAAAAACTATAATCAGCATCTATTGCAGGGTATAAATTTATAACAAATGGCGCCGTATCAGCGCAATCGAGACCTTCATTTATGATCATCAAGCCAGAATATTCTCCTATACCGGGAAAATCTACAGTTTGATCTCTTTCATCGAGACCTTGTTCAATATGTATTAGAAGATCATTAGAATCAAATACCTCCCACTTATAGTCAACAATAAAGCGTTCATCTGTACTTGCATTATCAAAATCTACAGACAGATCTCCACATGACTGAAGTAGAAATATGCGGTTATTCCCATATTTAACGCCATCAGGCTCGTTGGGATCCCTAATCTCAGAATCTGATTCTATCTCAGCTATTACAGTTCTGGCACAGACTAGAACTGTAAATTGAAAATCTCTCCTTATTTCAGATAGCAAACGATTCTGATCATCAAATTCTTGCACGCATACCCCAACAACGTAGGTGCCTGTCTCTTCTGGAATTCCAGTTATGAAACCTGTCAAAGGATCAATCGTTACAATCGGATCACCTCCTAGTGGGTTAGTAGCAGAAAATGGTGCTAGATACCTCACATTAACAAAATTAGGAATACACATCCGTGGGTTAGGTCTTATACATGTGCAACATCCACTATCTGACTCTGTAGGACCACCAGCAGTAAAAGGCGCACAGAATGAATATCTTAATCTATTAGATTCTGAATCTCTAGCTGAGTGATCAACATTAATTTCAAAACCAGCACAAATAAATAGCGGTGGGAACTGGTTGAAAACAGGGCTATTGTTACCCGCCAATTGCGCTTCAGGTGTTATAATCACATCAAATGCAGCACCTGCATCTCCTGGATTAATAATATTTCTAATAATGTCATTTCTGCAACAACGTTGGTATGCAATCATATAATCTTCACTAATAACATCAACCGTTATTTCAAAACTATATGTAGCTTCCTCAACTGCAACTTGATCTACTGGCTCTTCTACACAAGGATCATCAACAACTGTGACATCCCGAGGATCTGTAGGATCTTGAACTATCGTTCTAATGTGGGTCCATCCTGATCCATTCCGCCTATATAATCCAAAACTTGCGTCATTATCAAAAGTAGCACCATTACTCAGTTTATCCCTATACATCGTAAAGTCAATCTCAAAAGTTACTTGACTTGAGTCTACATTGAACATGAGAAACTTGTAGGTCACATCACCACCAACAATGTGCTTACTTTCTGCTGTTGTGCAGATTATAAGTAAGATTAACAAAGTCGAAAATTTTACTATTTGTTTCAAACCCATAGTTTTTTGATAGTTATACTTATACAAACGTAAGGCATATCCATTTAAGTCTACTTCTTATTATGATCTTTAATAAGTAAATA
>JALZVB010000052.1 GCA_023300835.1 Saprospiraceae bacterium
CCTGCTTGTGCCAGTTTTGACTTGTTTAATAATTATATACACAGAGGAGAAGCTTTTAAAGAATCAATAAAGAATTTTGAATAGTATTACAAGCATAGCAAAAAAACTTAAAGGAGATAGAACCATCTGGTTCATTGTACTCATGTTAGGGCTATGTTCTTTATTGTCTGTATACAGTGCGGTAGGAAGTATGGCCTATAAGTCTCATGATGGTAATGCGGAATTCTATCTGATGCAGCAAGCCTTCTTTATTCTTGTTGGCTTAGGTATGATGACCCTCGCATATAGGTTTAACTATATGATGTACTCTAAGATAGCACCTCTTTTACTGGTGATAAGTATTCCTTTGTTGATCATAACACTTTCTGGTTTTGGTACAGAGATTAATCAAGCACGAAGGTGGTTGACAATCCCCTTTGTAAATAAAACTTTTCAGACTTCTGATTTAGCAAGGTTAGCATTGATTGTATATATAGCGAGAACTGTATCTAATAAACAAGATGTTATTAAAGATTTTAAATCTGCTTTCTTGCCGATTATTATACCGGTTGTTATGGTCTGTATCTTAATCGCACCAGCTGATTTAAGTACAGCCTTGTTGTTGTTTGCAACCTGTATATTGATTATGCTTATTGGGAGAGTTTCAGTTAAGTATGTTCTGATCATGTTTGGATTTGGTGTCTTGGCGATGTTAGTATTAATTGCCTTGGGTACAGCTTTTCCAGAAGTGATAAGATTAGAAACTTGGATATCAAGAATAAACGAATACTTATATAATACTGATGGCGGATGGCAAATTCAGCAATCGAAAATTGCTTTAGCAAACGGAGGTTGGTTTGGAGAAGGACCAGGAGGAAGTGTACAAAGAGACTACTTGCCTTTTCCTTATGCGGATTTCATTTTTGCGATCATTTGTGAGGAATATGGAATACTCGGAGCGATTGTCGTTATAGGTTTGTATTTAGGCTTATTGTTTAGATGTACAAGTATTGTTACGAAGTGTCATAAGACATTTGGTGCTTTATTAGCGATAGGTTTGTGTCTTAATATTGTTATTCAAGCTTTTGCTAATATGGCGGTATCTGTACACTTATTGCCCGTCACAGGCTTGACACTACCGCTCATCAGTATGGGTGGAACGTCTGTGATATTTACTTGTATATCATTAGGGATAATTCTAAGTGTCAGTAAGTATGTTGAGGAGTACAGTACATTTGAAATACTGGAAGAAGAAGCACAAGTGGCTTCAGAAAATACAAATAGTGTAGTATCAAAGAAAGGATTAAAGTATGAGAATTATTATTAGTGGAGGAGGCTCAGGTGGACATGTCTATCCAGCCATCGCTATTGCTAATGCTCTCAAAAGTAAAGGAGTTACAGATATTTTATTCGTTGGTGCTAAGGATAAAATGGAGATGATAAAAGTGCCACAGGCCGGATACAAAATAGAAGGTCTTAAAATAAGTGGTTTTCACAGATCACGTAAGTGGAGAAACATAGGTTTCCCATTTAAATTATTTTTCGGCCTTATTAAGGCAAAAAAGATCATTGACAATTTTAAACCTGATGTAGTTATAGGTGTAGGAGGTTTTGCAAGTGGGCCGACATTAAAAGTCGCTCAATTTAAAAATATACCTACAGTTATACAGGAACAGAACTCGTTTCCAGGTATTACAAATAAGTTACTAGCTAGTAGTGCTAAGAAAATATTTGTAGCTTATAATGGAATGGAAAAGTTCTTTCCTCAAGAATCAATTATTTTTTCTGGTAACCCAGTACGTAAAGACTTATATAATATAGAAAGTCTTAAAGCTGAAGCTGCTAAACATTTTGAACTTGATGAATCTAAGAAAACCATTCTCGTTATGGGAGGTAGTTTAGGTGCAAGATCTCTTAATGAAGCTATGCTTTCCTCGTATGATAAATTACGGAATGAGGATAATGTTCAAGTGATTTGGCAAGTAGGTAAGCTGTATTATGATGAAATAAACAACAGGGTTAGAGATAAGGCAGATAGTATTAAAATTTTGCCTTTTATTGATAAAATGAAATTAGCATATAGTATAGCTGACATTGTAGTTTCTAGATCTGGAGCATTAACAATTTCAGAACTTTCGATTGTTGGAAAGCCATGCATACTTGTTCCTTCACCTAATGTGGCTGAAGATCATCAAACAAAAAATGCGAATGCACTAGTTGAAACAGGAGCTGCTTTTATGGTACCTGATTCACAAGCCAATGAAAAACTTTTTGATGAGACTTTGTTATTACTTAGTGATTCAGATAGACAATCAAAGATGAGTGACGCTATTATAAAGTTAGCTAAACCATCTGCAGTTGATGAAATAACTGATGGCATAATTAAACTTGCTAATCATGTTAATTAAGGATTGTAAGAAAATATATTTCTTAGGTATTGGTGGAATCGGAATGAGTGCGGTTGCTAGATATTTTAGTAATGTAGGAAAAGAAATTTTCGGTTACGATTTAAATAAAACAATGCTTACCAAAAAGTTGGAAGCAGAAGGAATGACAATACATTATAATGAAGATGTTAGTTTAATTCCAGAGGATATTGACATGGTTGTCATGACCCCAGCTATACCAGACACGAATAGTGAATTAATTTATTTAAAGGAAAAATCATTCGAAATAAAGAAACGAGCTGAAGTTCTAGGTATGATAAGTCGCAATAGTCGAACTATTGCAATTGCTGGTACGCATGGTAAGACAACAACAAGTTCAGTTCTTTCACATATTTTGAATGAATGTAAGCTTGATGTTACTGCTTTTCTTGGCGGAATATTAAGTAAAGAGAAAACGAATTTCATTTGCGGAAACTCTGACATAGTTGTCTTGGAAGCAGATGAATATGATCGTTCTTTTTTGCAATTGACACCAGAGACTTTAGCAATACTTTCCATGGATCCTGATCATTTGGATATATATGGCACTGTCGAAGAAATGCGAGATGCTTATAGGCAATTGACAAAACAAATTAAAGTTGGCGGAACATTAATATTAGCAGCAGGTTTAAAAGAACATTTTTCAATAAAGTTGATTGAAGAATTAGAAAATAAAAAAATTAACATAATAACTCAAGCTAAAGAGTTTGAGTATAAGAATATTGAAGTAGTAAGAAATCAGTACCAGTTTGATTTTAAAGATGAGGCTGTGTCAATTTCTGAAGTTAGAAGCACATTAGCTGGCGTTCATAATATTTCAAATGTTTCTGTTGCGATGGAAATAGCTTTGGTTTATGGTGCGGCAGAAGATGAAATTAAAAAAGCTGTTTCTAGTTTCCAAGGTATAAGTCGCAGGTTTGAAATTGTTTATTCAGGTTCTAAAATATTGGTTGATGATTATGCGCATCACCCAGTTGAAGTAAAATGTGCGATTTCTACAGTGAAGACTTTATATTCTGACAAGAAGGTTTTAGGCATATTTCAACCGCATCTTTATTCTAGGACACTGGACTTTTATAAAGAGTTTGCTCAAGAGTTGAGTCATTTAGATGAAGTATGGTTACTGCCAATATATCCAGCTAGAGAAAAGCCAATAGAAGGTGTTAAATCTGAACTGATTTATAATTTAATCAGGAACAGAAATAAGAAATTAGTTTTAGAAGAGGATATTGAAAGTGAATTAGAGAAAATAGAATTTGATGTTATAATAACAATAGGCGCATCAGATTTAAATAAACATCATAGTAAAATAATAAAGTACTTAAAAGAATAATTTGTCAAAATTGTTAAACATATCAGAGAATACAGTAACCGTTAAGCTAATCATAGCTTGCGCACTGATTCTATTTTTAGGATTCTCTGTATACAATAGACTTGACAATTCATTGGATAAAGTTGTTATTAGAATCAAAACTAGAAACGACAATAAGTACTTAGTTAATAAAAGTGATGTTCAATCAATGATACGATCACATCTAGGTTACGAAATCGTAAACTCTAATATTGGTAAAGTAGATCTCTATGATCTAGAAGCGTTTCTAGAGGATGACGATAGAATAAGTAGAGCTGAATTGTACATTGATAAAAGAAGCTACTTATTTATTAACATACTTCAGAATCTGCCTATTGCAAGAATTGATGTGACAGGAGGGGAGGATTATTATCTGGATTATGAAGGTAAGAGAATTGATCTCAAAGGTGATCTTATTAGAGTTCCAGTTGTGACAGGATTTGTTGATTCCTATTCTTCAAGTTATTCCAAGAACGACGGAAATAATTTAAATGACATACTCAAAGTAGCTCGAAAACTTTATGAAGATGATTTCTTAGAGCCATTAGTTGAGCAGATAGATATAGAAGATAATGACGATATAACCTTGACTACTAAATTAGGTAGAACTAAAATAGAGATTGGTTCTGTTGAAGGATTGGATGATAAGATGTACCGTTTGAAGACATATTATAAAAATGGTATTAAGAATATCGGCATTAATAAATTTGAGGAATTGAATCTGAGATATGACGGTCAGATAGTTGGGAAAAAAGCGTCGTAAACAGATTATAGTAAAAAGTAATTCAAATGGAAACAACCAAGTCTAACAATACAATTGCAGTCGCTCTTGACATAGGTACTACTAAAGTATGTGCTATTGCGGGACGCATGAATGAGTATGACAAAATAGAAATATTAGGGGTAGGCACTGTCAAGTCAGAAGGTGTTTCTAGAGGTGTAGTTTCTAATATTAATAAAACGGTAAAAGCAATTAATGAAGCTATACAAATTGCTCAAAGGAATTCTAAAGTAAAGTTTGATAAAGTACATGTAGGTATCGCTGGTCAACATATAAAAAGTGTTCATCATCATGGTTTGTTAGTAAGAAAAAGTCCCGATGAAGAGATCAATGAAAAAGATGTAAGTGACCTAATAACAGATATGCACAAGTTGGTGCTACCTCCAGGTGATAAAATTCTTCATGTATTTCCACAAGAGTTTACTGTAGATGATGCCAGTAAAATTTCAGATCCAATAGGGATGCATGGGGTAAGGTTAGAAGCAAATTTCCATATTATTACTGGACAGATTAGCGCATCAAGAGATCTTATGCGTTGTGTTGAAAAATCAGGAATGGAGGTTGCTGATATCACGCTGGAGCCTATAGCTTCTTCCAAAGCAGTCTTGCATCAAGAAGAGAAAGACGCTGGAGTAGCCCTTGTAGATATAGGGGGTGGAACCACTGATATTACAATTTTCAAAGATGGCATTATCAGACATACTTCTGTAATTCCTTTCGGTGGAAATGTCATTACAAATGATATAAAAGAAGGTTGCATGGTCTTGAAAGATCAAGCAGAAAAGCTAAAAGTAAAATTTGGTTCTGCCCTATCTGAAGAGGTTATTGACAATAGAATAATAACTATTCCATGTATAACGGGAAGAGATTATAAAGAAATTTCAGAAGTTAATTTAGCAAAGATAATTGAGGCTAGATTAGAAGAAATTTTTGACTACGTACTTTGGGAAATCAAAAGATCTGGTTACGAAGAAAAATTGATTGCTGGCATCGTCCTTACAGGAGGTGGCTCATTATTGAAAAACATTGAACTTCTTTCAGAATTCTATACAGGAATGCCGACAAGAACAGGACAACCAATAGAGCATTTGGCTCATGGTTATTCTAGTCAGATTGCAAGTCCAATATATTCAACGGCAGTAGGATTATTAATTATTGCAGTTAATAATTTAGAATCTATGGCAACGCCAGTTTACGACTTGGATGATGATGAAGATGAAATAGAAAATATACCGAAAGGAGAAGAAAACAAGTGGTACAAGAAGATATTTACTTATACCAAAGATTTTTTTGAAGCAACTCCTGATTCTGAATTTTAATTATTAATTATGGAAAGTAATAGTAAGGAACAATCCATGTATAACTTATTTGATCAAATGAGCGACTCAATAATAAAAGTGATAGGTGTAGGTGGCGGTGGAAGTAACGCTGTCAATTACATGTACAGAAAAGGAATTGTCGGTGTTGATTTTGCAGTTTGTAATACAGATCAGCAAGCATTAGATGATAGTCCTGTGCCAATAAAAATTCAATTAGGTCCACACTTGACTGAAGGTATGGGAGCAGGCTCAATGCCAGAAGTAGGTAAGCAATCTTGTATTGAATCTATTGATGAGGTACGTAACTTTCTCGATACTAATACTAAGATGTTGTTTATTACGGCAGGTATGGGTGGAGGAACTGGAACAGGAGCAGCACCTATTATTGCTAAGGCTGCTAAAGAGATGGGAATTCTCACAGTAGCTATCGTAACTAAGCCGTTTAAGTTTGAAGGATTAAGAAGAGTCAACCAAGCTATGGATGGTCTTGAACAGTTAAAGAAAGCTGTCGATGCGATACTAGTTATATCTAATGATCGTGTAAAAGCCATGTTCGGTAAATTAAGCTTTACAGATGCATTTGCTAAAGCTGATGATATACTGGCAACTGGTGCAAAAGGAATAGCTGAAATAATTACTGTCTCAGGTTACATAAACGTAGACTTTAAAGATGTCAATACAGTAATGAGAAATAGTGGTGTAGCCATTATGGGATTTGGAACTGCAGAGGGAGAGAATAGAGCTCAGGTAGCAGTAGACGAAGCACTTAATTCACCCCTTCTAGAAGATAACGATATAAGAGGAGCGCAACATATACTTCTAAATATCTGCTCTGGTACTAAAGAAGTTACCATGGATGAGATATCTGAAATAACAGAACACATACAAGAGGAAGCAGGTTATGGAACTGATCTAATCTGGGGTAATTGTAAAGATGACAAGTTAGGGGATAACCTTAGCATTACCATTATTGCAACGGGATTTGATTCTCAAGGAAGAAGAAATCAAGTTATAGAAAAGAAGCAAGAACGTGTTCATTTGGCAGATGACAATGCGAGTTCTGCGGCATATGATTTGAGTGATGACTCTAATGCTAATGTTATAGAGTTTGATGACATAGACGATATGGTAAGATTCAGCCATAATAAAAAAGAGCCTTATGTCAAACCATTAGAATCTAATAGAATAAGTTTAAATGACAATAATTCTTCTTTATATGAGGAGAAGAAGCGAGTTGTAAGAGAAATAAGAAAACCTCTAAGACCATTAGATAGTCCAAGAGATATTGCAGATCTAGAAGATATTCCTGCATACAAAAGAAAGAAAATATCATTGTCTGACGATAAGGATGATGACAAAAATGCAATGTCCAAATTAAGTATTAATGTGGATGAAAATGATAACCCATTTATAGAAAGAACAAATTCCTTTTTCAAAACTGTTGACTAGGGTACACAATATAATTTCACTAGAAAGCTAGTAGAATAAGATCAAAATAATAGATTAGAAAAAATAACTCAATCCAACCCGTTTATTTATAAGAAACGTTGCAGTAAATCTGACGACGTGAAGTAAACTAGAATTCGGTAGTAGACCTAAACAAAGCTTTCCCAGTACTTAATTTTTTTAAGTCAGGAAGGTTACTGAATATGGATTTCGTCTTTTTTTTATACGTCATATAGAATCTCTAATGAGCGATTTTGTAATGGCTTTAATACGCTTTTCTTTAAGATAAAAGATTGGTTTATTGATTGAGTTTTGTGTCCCACCTCTCAGGTGGGACATTTATTAAACTTTTCTAATCCTATTATAAAAAACTATCAATGACCAATCCTGAGAGGCTATGTTTAGAAAGAACTTGAAGTAAACATAGAATCAGATAATATGACCTACTTGACCCTAACCTCAAGTTAGGGGTCGAGATTAACTGAGGATTTCGTCTTTTTTTCGCGAATACGAATTGATTACTCGTAAACGCATATACGCTTTTTCCATTCCTGATTATTCAATCAGGTTAATGAGATTGGTTTATTGATTGAGTTTGTCCCGCCGGTGAGATGGCGGGACTTTTTTATGTCTTATTGTGAAAGCCTCGATGCTATATGCTAATAAACAC
>JALZVB010000053.1 GCA_023300835.1 Saprospiraceae bacterium
ATAATTAATTTTAAAATTCAAAAAATCTAAAATAGGTAATTCTATACCAAGATCTGCTTGCCAACGGAAATTGTTTTTTTCTTGCAAAGAAGGCTGAAAATAACTTTCATGTGTAGAACAATAAGTATTGTATCTTTTCTCCTAGCCTCGATTATGTTTTCTAATTGTGTTTCTGAGAACCAAGAAGTTTTTACAGATTGTGTTGCTGAAAAGCTAGAACAGAATGACATGATCCCATATGATGGTGAGATTCTAGATTGTGAGTTTTTCTTAACGCTTCATCTGTACGATAACAAACAGTATTTTATCCTAGATAACCACTGTGTAGATATGATCATATATGTTATCAATTGCAACAATGATACACTGTCTGTTACGCAAGAAAGTAATTTCTTTAGAGAGAAGGAAACAGTTGATATTATTGGCTATAAGCCTATCTAGTTTGTATTCCAATATTAGACACGATCAGTCATCTCCTTTTGTATAACCGCAGCAATATCATCATATAGATGTGGATTACTGGCTATAATACTGCAGGTGTTATGATAGTTCCTGTCGCCATTGTAATCAGTCATTCTACCACCTGCCTCTTCTACGAGTAATGCACCAGCAGCGAGATCCCAGATATTGAGACAGTTTTCATAATAGATATCAATCTTACCTGAAGCGACATATGCGAGATCAAGCGCAGCGGACCCTAATCTTCTTAAGCCACGACAATTCATTACACAGTACTTAAGGACTCTTAGGCTGGCATCTATATCATTATCTTTTTTGTAAGGGAAGCCGGTTACGACAATAGACTTAGACAAGTCTTTTGTATCATTTACTTTAATTGTGTTACCATTCTCCCATGCCCCAAAACCCTTGATAGCTGTATATGAAATATCTAACATCACATCGTAAACAATGCCCAGTGTGACTTCTTCCTTTTCCATAAGCGCAATCGAAATGGAAAAATGAGGGATTTTATGCAGAAAATTGGTAGTCCCATCTAATGGATCTATGATCCATGTCAATGACTTGTCTCTATCATCAGGTGTATCTTCCTCAGTGATGAAACCACAATTTGGCGTAAGCTTATTCAGAGCAGTAACTATCATGCGCTCTGCCTTTTTATCGACATAGCTCACAAGACTGTTCATGTCTTTTTCTTCTATATCATTCGTACTTACTTGATTTAACTCCTTCTTGATAAAGGAAGCCACTTGCTCACAAAGTGAAATGAGAGACAAACGATAATCATGTAATAAACTCTGAGCCATAAACTAGGGAAATCCGTAGAGGAATAATTAGCCCATTTCAGCAACTACTTCAGTCACTTCAGGAACCATTCTTTTTAGCATGCCTTCGATACCTGACTTAAGTGTTACTGTTGACGATGGACAACCACTACATGAGCCTTGTAAGACAACGGCTACTACCCCTTTGTCAAATGATTTGAACTCTATGTTTCCACCATCCATTTCTACGGCTGGTTTTACATATTTATCTATCAATTCTTTTATTTTTTGGACAATAACCGCTTCTTCACCTTCATATTGGTACCCTGTACCATTTTCAGCTTCTAGTTTTTCCATTGCTTCGGCAAAACCTTCTTTGACAATAGTCTTGCTCTCAGCGACATAACCTTTTATGAATTCTTTGGTTTTGAGCATAATGTCTTCCCACAAGTAATTCATCTCCTTGGTGATGGTTACAAAGTTGTTGCAGATGTAGACTCCCTTTACATATGGAAGCTTATATAACTCCGCAGCAATAGGTGACCATTCTTCTGCCAATTCTACTGTTCTGAACTCAGCAGTACCTCTATATAACATTCTATTGGTTACAAATTTCAATGACTCCGGATTAGGTGTCTGTTCAGTGTATAACATTACTGAACTTGCTGTAGGTGTTTCCATATATTGATAATCAAGTTTGTGTAAATATGTAACGAAGATAGTGCCTTTTTAGTTTTCAAAACCTTCAATCAATAATCAGGTACGATTTAATTGTAAAAAAATGCAATAACATGGACCTGACGACTTATTAGTTGACCATATATAATTAAAAGATAATATGATCACAAGAACTCTTTATAAGGTCTTGTTTTAATCTGATTTTTACAAAACAATAGAGTTGCCTCCAATATTTAACAAGGTGCAATAATCAGCAACATTTTCAATGATTAGCTTTTACTAATGGTATTCAAGCCTTTATACATAAGGTATTATTTGACTATAAAGTATAGCCCTTTCAAGGCTTATTAAAATCAAACTACGGAGCTTAGAGTCATCAGCGCTTTTGCTATATTGGCAGATCAATGGCTATATATACAGTTGAAACCTAGTCATTACAGACCTAAACTGAGGACTCATCGAAATGTCAGAAAAAAAGAAATATAAATTCCTTAATTGGATTGCCTACCCCACATGGATACTACTGCTACTGATAATATTTGTCGTAGCGCGGTTCATAAGTTCTACCATGGACGAGGATCTACCGGCTTTTTCAGATCTAGAAAACCCGACTTACGATCAAGCTTCTATAATACTAGATTGTAATGATGTGCCTTACGGCAAATACTATGTTGAAAACAGAGAGATTATTAAGTATGAGGAAATCTCACCTCTTATTGTAAACTCTCTATTAGCTACCGAAGATATCAGATACATGAGTCACTCTGGCATTGATCTGAGAGCCTTGTTCAGAGTTGCATTTAAGACCGTATTATTACAGAAAAACAGTGCCGGTGGAGGAAGTACCATATCACAACAACTGGCTAAACTATTATTCAAAAGGCAGAGTTTCTCTCGAAAATCTAAAATGGAGAGAGCCATGGTCATCCTCAAGACCAAAGTTAAGGAGTGGATCACAGCAGTAAGACTAGAAAAAAGTTATACCAAGGAAGAGATCATGGCTATGTATCTCAACAAGTTTGAGTTTATAAATGGCGCCCACGGTATCCAAGCTGCAGCACAGACTTACTTTGGTAAAAGGCAAGATAAATTAAGAGTAGACGAAGCTGCATTACTGGTAGGAATGCTCAAGAATCCTAGTTTATATAATCCCCTTAGGTTTCCAGAAAATGCAACACAACGAAGGGATGTTGTTTTGAACCAATTAGGTAAATATTTTAATACAGACGGACTAGGTATAGATACTGTTATAGGCAAACCTGTAAACATGACTGAGTTCAATAGAGAGGCTCATGATACGGGGCCAGCGCCATACTTCAGATCAGAGCTGACCAAGTGGCTCAAGAATTTATTTGATGAAAAGAATATTAAAAAAGAAGATGGGACAGATTATAACATCTATACTGATGGACTGAAAGTATATACAACTATAGATCTCAATTATCAGAAACATGCCGAAGCCGCTGTCAATGAACATATGACTTGGTTACAAGAACGATATTGGGAACATTGGAAAAGAAAAGATCCTTGGACTTTTGAGGCAGACTCGATTCAACAAATTATCAGAAAAACATCTTTAACCCGCAGGGTAAAGGAATCTGAGAGATATGTAGCGCTGCATAATAAATACCTAGGCAAGCTAAAGGCTGATGCTCAGAAAAAGTTCGAGAACTTAAAGCTTAACGAAAATGTAATAAAATCTCTAATCGATATTGAACGAAAAAGATTCAACTGGTATCATTTATATAAGCAGAATGTTGTAAACAAAGAAGATAAGAATAGTTATGAAGAACTAATGGGTTCTGACCTTTGGTCTTCTATAAAAGAACAATACAAAGAACTGCAAAAGGTTTATCTCGATGTTCTAAAGGAGAAAACCAACATGCAGGTGTTCGCCTATAATGAAGAAGGTTACAAAGAAGTTGAGATGAGTCCCTATGACTCTATAAAATATCACAACCAACACTTACAGAGTAGTTTGCTCGCAGTACATCCCAAGACTGGACATATCAAAGCTTGGGTAGGAGGCCCAGGATTCAACTATTTTAAATATGATCACGTCAACTCAAGAAGACAAGTCGGTTCTACGATCAAACCATTTGTCTATTCTACAGCAATAAGTTTGATGGGTTTATCACCTTGCCAAGAATATGAAGATATTCAGTATACCATTGCTCCAGGCGATGCTAACTTTCTTGTAGATCAAGAGTGGTCCCCAGCCAATGCTAATGAAAAATTTACGGGTAACATGTATAACTTATACCAAGGTTTACTGTACTCCAAAAACTCCATTACCATAAGACTTGTAAAAGAAATGGGTAATGTAGATGTAATAAGAGAACTCTTAAATAATGTAGGTATAGATACTGATGCTGAATATCCTAATGGGCAACGTATCGTTCCTAGAGTACCATCTATATGTCTAGGCTCTATGGATTTAACCTTACAAGAGATGGCTGGTGCCTATACAACTTTTGGAAATAATGGTCAATATACAGAACCAGTTTTTGTTTCTAGGATAGAAGACAATACAGGAAAAATCATCTATACCGGAGTTCCTAAATCTAATCGTGCATTGAATCCATTACATAATGCCATAATGGTAGATATGCTTAAAAACAATGTGGGTAGTGGTTTTGGATTAGGCGTAGAAACCGAGATCGGTGGTAAGACGGGAACAACTAATGATTATGCCGATGGATGGTTTATGTCTGTTGCTCCCGAACTTGTGACAGGCGTATGGGTAGGTGGTGATGATAAATGGATCAGATTTACGACTCTAGATCAAGGACAAGGATTTGTAATGGCAAGACCTATCGTTCAGAAATTTTTACAAGCTGTAGAAAAAGATAGTCTTGCTAACTTTAATTCCAAAGCTGAATTTGCAACACCACCATTAGACTACCTCAACTACATTGATTGTGAAAAATATAAACAGAAATCAGTTGAAGAAGAACAAACTATAAATGAGTTGGATCAAAGGCAGGATGACTTTGATGAGGACTTTGAAGATTTCGGAGATTTTGAAGATGAGTTTGATGAGATGGAATCAGAGCTTGATGATCCTGAAGGCTTAAGTGATTCTACTGGTGTAGAGACTAAGTCTATCCAAAATCAAATTGATACTCAAGTTGATACAGATTCACCAGCAGAAACAGAACAGCCAATTATCAAAGAGGTAGAATCAACAATAGAAGATTTTGAAGATGAGTTTGACGACTTAGAAATGGGAGACGACAACAGTTCTGACAACGGAGATGGCGGCGGAAGAAACTAAATATTAAAAAATAAAATAAGATAACAATATGGGTTTATTGGAAGGCAAAACTGCTCTGATCACAGGCGGATCAAGAGGTATAGGAAAAGCAATTGTAGAGAGATTCGTTGCTGAAGGTGCTCGTGTAGCATTTACTTACAGATCATCTGCGACAGAATCAGATAAGATCGTAGCGGACTTAGGTGGCGGCGATAATATAAAAGCTTTTAAATCTGATGCCAGTAATTATGAAGCTACACAAGAACTGGTTACTGCGTTATTAGCTGACTTCGGTCAAGTAGATATCTTGATTAATAATGCTGGTATCACACAAGACAATCTCATGTTACGTATGGGTGAAGATCAATGGGATAAAGTTATAGAAGTAAATTTGAAATCTGTTTTCAATCTTACCAAACACCTATTGAAACCTATGTTAAAAAACAGAGGCGGTTCGATTATCAATATGTCATCTGTTGTAGGCGTATTTGGAAATGCAGGACAAGCCAATTATGCGGCGTCTAAAGCTGGCATAATCGGATTCACTAAATCCATTGCTAAAGAGGTCGGTTCGAGAAACATCAGATGTAATGCCATCGCTCCGGGATTTATAGCTACAGAAATGACAGCAGAATTGGGAGAAAAAGTTATCGAAAACTATATCTCTAATATCCCCCTTAAAAGACTTGGCTCAGGAAAAGATATCGCTGATGCTTGTGTATTCTTAGGCAGTGACATGTCTACTTATGTGTCTGGACAGGTGCTCAGTGTATGTGGCGCAATGAATACATAGAGAACGTTTAACTTTTAATAAAGAATAAAACTGATGGAGCTCATTTTTTGAGCTTCATTTTTTTTGTACCCTGTAGAAATATTATATCAGATTCGGCTATGACGAATATTTTCAACACATAGATAAGCAGATTCTATTAAAATATGTGCGGCATTCTGAAGGCTAATTGGTATATATCAACTTTGATTGTCTAGTGGGATAAATCACGAATCCTGTTTTTCTTTTAATCCATTACTTAACAATCAAGAACTTAGCCACATGTGCTACTTCGTATTAACATATTGCAATACGAGTAAAATACAAGACGGACAATTCATCTTGTGATGACTACTTTTACAAAACTACGGCACCTTACTTTGAGATAGGCAATAGCCACTCATCCAATACTCAATTGTTAAAGATAGACCGAAAGAATATAATCCAAACCTAAAAGCATAACTTCCGTAAAATATTGACCTCACTAATTAAACTACTTTAACTATCATGAGGAGAATCTTAATTTTCGTGTCACTTTTAGCCTTCGCTCTAACAAGTTGTACAGATAAAAAAGGCTCACAAAGTACTGATAATCAATTATCTACAGAAGAAACACGTCAGACTCAAGTTCTAGAAACAGAAAATAAAGCCTTAGATCAAATAGAAACAGATATCGAAGAATCAGCTGTAGAACTCGATGCTGCACTAAAAGACCTAGACAACTAGCCTCTGAAAAATGTCTTAATAACAACACGTTTTAATCAACAAAACAATTATCATAAAAACGAAATTAATATTATCAATACTTGTTGCACTTGCTTTTGTTTTTGCATCAGGAGATCTGATTGGTCAAGGTAAAAGCAACGGAAAATCTAAGGGTAAGAGCAAGGGCAAAGCACAACTCGAAGAACGTATAAAAGGTAAAAGTGCAGATGCTCAAGATAAGGTAAAAGAGTGGTCTGACGATACAGAAGAAAGCATCGATGACATAAAAAAAGATGCAGAAACAGCTAAAGAAAAAATCAAAGGAAAAGATAAAGCAAAAGGTAACAAAGGAAAGGGGAAAGGCAAAGAGAATAAAGGTAAAAGCAAAAGTGACGGTGATGACGATGATGATGATTCTGACGCCGATGACGACAATAAGTCAACTAATAAAGGGAAAGAAAAGAATGAAAATTCCGAAAAAAGCAAAGGTCATGCTTATGGAAAAAATAAAGGTGACCTGAAGGGAAAAAAATTTGGTAAGGCACGAGCGACAGAAGCAAAAAGCAAAAACAAAGAGAAAAAAGAAAAGGTAAAAAGATAGCCGATCAAAAAGAAACACAAGTCGTTGAAGCTAAAACTAAAATAGAAGAAGCAAGAACAAAGGCAGAAGCAGCTAGAAAAAATGGTAAAATCACTGAAGTCGAATTTAAAGATAAAATACACAAAGTTGACAAAGCTGAGGCCGCAAGTAAAAAACTAGAGACGGCCATTCTTAAAGCAAAACAACTAAACTAAATAGTACTTTTTTACTCCTGCAAAGTATAGAGAGTTGCTCCATTTAAATAGAGCCACTCTTTTTATATTTAATCGCGATAAGGATGCTCATGGAAAGTATAAACGATTTTACAATTGTTGGTATTAAAGAGAGAACTCTACTTCTTTATCTTCAAATCACTCTCAACATCAATATACCAATATCTCCAAGGTTTTAGTAACGTTGCAGTATCTCGTTCAGCAAAGTAAGTGTTGTTGCCATGATATGATACCGTTCTAGACTCTCGACCAAAATCCCTACTGGTGTAATAACACAGTTCATCCATCTTGTAATAAATCCCCTCACTATCTAGGTTTAAATTATCTACACTTACAATACCGAGTTTAAGTAATAAAGGCTGTAGCGCTTCCTGTGACAATTTCACATAGTGCTTTCTTCTTACTCTTCTTTGTTTCGCATCATTATTTCTTTTAAAAATAGAAATAAGTCTTTGGCCAAATGGAATACGTTTTTTAGTTTTCAATTTTTCGGCTACTAACTTTCTTCTATATTTAAATGCTGTAACAATTTGGGTTTCGTACCCTAAAAGAAATGTAGGAGCAAAAGGGAAATCATAGGAATAATTGTTTTGAATCATTAAATCTAATGCTGACATAGAGTCTGGAACAACAATATTGTTTCTCTCAAATACCTTACTGTTCACCTTATCTACTTTCCAATCAAGATACTTTGTGATTTGGTCAGTATCAAGTCCTATAATCGGGTAATTGTCGTAGGCTTCTTCTTTAAAATAAATATCTAAAATGAATCTGATTTCACCATTATCTAGATGACTTTCCTTAAGTTCATTAGTGAAGGATACAAGTTGTCAATCCTCGTTCCTAAACTATCTTTCTCATTAAGATAAGTCTTATACTCTCCTATTGATTCTGGAAATTTCCTTATGTAATAACTAGAGACTGTAATCCATTGAACTTGGTCATTCATTTTATATTTGATAGACTGCTGCGGTACTCTAATTTCATTAGGACCAACATATTGTTGAGCAGTACTGATAACAGAGAGGAAGACTGCTAAGAGAATGAGTTGTATGTTTTTCATATAATAATTATAAATCGTTATTTAGCCATTACCTATTCAATGTCAGATTACCAGTGTAATATCAGTTGACTTCAAAATGCCGCACATATTGGTCTTACAATTTTTTCCATTGTTAAACTACAGTATCTAGAACGAATAGAAATTGAAAGTTAAAAAATCAATAATGAGATAAAATAATCATATGGGTTATTTATTGCGATCTAATTAAATGTGGTGTAATTTTACACCAAATCAAAGTATATGACACGTCAAAGTATCTCTTTTACGCAACCAAATGATGATTGGCTAAAAGCCCAAGTTGATAGTAACGAATATGCCAGTAAGAGCGAGCTTATCAATGATTTGGTTAGACAAGCCAGAAAACAACAAAGACAGCTAGACTGGATAAGTTCAAAGTTAGATAGAGCTGAAGCTAGTGGTTTTACAAAAAACACTAAAAAAGAAATATTGTCTATTTCAAAATCAAAATTAAATGACTAGCTTCAAGTTAAGTAATGAAGCAAAAGAAGACTTAATTAGGATTCATCATTTCGGGGTTGAGAAATTTGGAATGACACAAGCTGACAAGTATTTCGAGACATTCTTCGAATATTTTGACTTGATAGCTAATCGACCTCTTACCTTCGAGTCAGTAGAATATATTAAACCTGGTTATAGAAGATGCGTATGTGGATCGGATCAAATCTATTTTAAAATAAAAAATGACACAGTTGAAATAATGGCCAATGTTGGTAATCAAGATTTAAAAAACATTTTGTAGAAAACATATTGAATAATCGGACTCAACTATCTTAACCTTAACCTAACATGTTGTTAATAATTTTACACCTCACAGACTCCTTGATATCCCAAGTTCTAAACCTCTAATCTCAGCCAGACCTCTTAGTCTACCTATAGCAGAATATCCAGGATTGGTAAGTTTATCTATATCGTCTAGCATCTTATGTCCATGATCGGGTCGCATAGGAATTACGCTATCTGATTGACCAGATTTACTGCGCCTTCGTTCCTCTTTAACTACAGCTTGGACAATACTAAACATGTCCACATTTCCATCTAAGTGATTCGCCTCATAGAAATTACCTGCCGCATCTCTTTGTGTACTTCTGAGATGCAAAAAATGAACTCTATCAGCAAAGCGTCTAAATATTTTCACTAAGTCATTGTCTTCTCTCACACCTAAAGAACCTGTACAAAACGTTATTCCATTTGCCATACTGGGTACTTGTTCAAATAAGTAAGCGTAGTCTGCTTCTGTACTTACCACTCTCGGCAAACCCAAAATAGGCATCGGCGGATCATCCGGATGAATACACATCGACACATTGTTATTCGCTGCAACTGGTATAATTTCTTTTAAAAAAAGAACTAGATTTTCTTTTAATTGAGTAGCGTCTATTTTATCATAAGTATTTAAGACTGCTTGAAATTGTTCTATTGAGTAACCTTCTTCTGCTCCTGGCAATCCTGCAATAATATTATTAGATAATTTTTCTATTTCACTTTCAGAAAGATTATTTAAATAACTCTGAGCAGCAGCCTGTTGGGCAACCGAATAAGTAGTTATGGCACCAGGTCTTTTTAATATATGTAGTTCAAATGCTGCGAATGCATTAACATCAAAAAGTAATGCTTTTGACCCGTCTTCCATCTCATAGTCCAGAGAAGTTCTGGTCCAATCTAAAACGGGCATAAAGTTGTAACAGATGGTAGAAATACCACAACTTGCCAGATTCTCAATACTCGTTTTATAGTTCGTTATAAATTTTGGAAAACCTTCAGACCTTGTTTTAATATGCTCATGAACAGGAATACTCTCAACAACTCGCCAAACTAATCCAGACTGCTCAATAGTCGTTTTCCTTTTCTGTATTTCTTCAATAGGCCAAACCTCTCCATTAGGTATGTGATGCAATGCCGATACTATTCCTGTAGCGCCAGCTTGTTTTATGTCTGATAACGATACAGGATCATTTGGTCCGTACCAGCGCCATGTTTGCTCCATAGATTAATATATTTTTTAAACCTTATTATTTATACACCACTAAATGCACTGAATCCACCATCAATAGGAATCACTATTCCAGTTACAAATTTTGATGCATCGGAACATAAATAATGAACGGCTCCATTTAATTCATCTGCATCACCAAACCGATTCATTGGTGTATTTTTAATAATTGTATTTCCTCTTTCTGTATAGCTGCCATCTTCATTGGTTAGTAAAGCCCTGTTCTGGTTCCCTATGAAAAATCCAGGAGCAATTGCATTTACTCGCATACCGTCTCCATATTTTTGAGCCAACTCAACCGCCATCCATTTTGTGAAATTATCCACCGCAGCTTTAGAAGCAGAATATCCCATGACTCTCGTGATCGCTCGATCAGCTGCCATAGAAGAAAGATTGATAATTATCCCTTTCTTTTGGGTAGCCATTTCTTTACCAAAAACCAAGGAAGGAATAATACTACCAAATAAATTTAAATCGATTACTTGTTTAAACTGTTCAACATCAACATCAAAAACCGATTGATTAGGACCAACCGTTGCACCTGGTTTGTTTCCTCCTGCCGCATTTATCAGCACATCTATTTTTCCATAATTAGTCATGACCTGTTTAGCAACTTTCTCTAGACTTTTTTCTTCAACCACATTACACAGATATCCTTCTACTTTTTCGTTAATTCTTTTTAACTCATTTACAATAATTTTAAGTGGGGCTTCTTTATAGTGTAGTAAAATTACAGTCGCATTATTCTCCAATAAATACTTTGCGATTCCACCGCCTAGTACACCACAACCACCAGTAATAAGAATTACTTTATTTTCTATATTAAATAATTTCATTGGTTTCTTTTGAGGTAATTACTTTGGAGGGTAGCAAAGTAAAATTTTAGATGGACTATTAGAATTAAAAGTAATTTCTGAAATCGCTGCTGAAATAAATATTTCATCTCCTTGTGTGAATGGGTAACTTTTTCCATTACAACGCATCGTTCCACTACCGCTATAAATCACAGCAACATAACAGGCTGAATTACCTTTTAAGGTATATTCTCCATCTAAAAGTAATTCATTTAGACCAAAGCAATTGGTATGCTTTTCGTTAAATAAAGTTTTTAGAGTAAACACATTAGAGCTGTCAACAACTTCAGGCGTAATTTTCCAATTGTCAAGTGCTTCCTCTAATGTATATGTATCATAATGGAAACATTCTAGCATTTTTTCTTCACCGACGCCTTGATGAATTAAGGCTGGCCCGATTTTCAAACCTTTCGGTGTTGTTCTCTCTACCCGCATGGTATAATCAGTCGGCTCCTGAACCTCCATCAAAAAACAACCTGACCCGATTGCATGAGGCACACCTCCATAGATCATAAATGCATCACCCGCCTTTACTTCTATTTTATGCAAACAATCCAGCATCCCTTGAATGTCCTGATTTTCAAAATACTGTTTCCATTTTTCTTTAGTTACGTGTTTTTTGAAACCCATATAAACGACGCTTTTCTCTCCCTCAATCTCACGTGTATTTAATACATACCAAGATTCCGTTTTTCCAAATTCGGAATTAAAAACAGTTTTCGCATATTCCTTATCTGGATGAACCTGTAGCGTTAACCGTTCCATGGAGTCTAACATTTTAATGAGTACTCCAGTTGTACCATATTTCTGCGCAAGCGCTTTTCCTAAATACAACTCTATGTTGGAATCAATTAATTCCTTTAGTGGTATATTTCCTACTTCTGTTTTTATCAGAGATAGTCCTTCATTTTCAGGTCTTCCAATTCCACGTGCGGTAATAGTTGACATAATCCATTGTTCCGGTGTACTACCATCTTGTTCTGTTGAAGTTCCTTTCCATCTATCAATTAAAGCACCTCCTTGGTAAGTCCGCCAAACTCTATTTGAAAGTTGGATAAGAGGAATATGTGCATACTCTTGCAGACGTTTATTCATAATAATATCAAATTTTAAATACCAATTTCTAGCACGATTGCAGTCTAAAATCAGCCTGTAAAATATAAAACCATAGCTCTCAAGCATTATACCAAACAAATAACTAGCTAGCCAATAAATTGGTTGACCAAAATTACGTATTTTGTCTATATTGCCAAACAAGCCCTCAAATGATTAAGAATAATTTGACCACCCTATAGAAAACAAGCATGAGTCGTTTAAAAAAAAGTCTTGCCCTTTTCCTCCCCGGTATCTTCTTACTGGGTTTTAATATAGGTACCGGAAGTGTAACCTCTATGGCCAAAGCTGGTGCAACCTATGGCATGTCACTCCTATGGACTATTGTAGCTTCTTGTTTAGCGACATTCTTTATGATTAACCTTTACAGTCGTTACACCATGGTCACGGGTGAGACAGCACTACAAGCATTTAGAAAACATATCCATCCAGCAGTTGGCATATTTTTCATTGTTGCACTTACGGCCGGAGTCATGGGCAGTGTAATTGGAGTCATGGGTATAGTCGCTGATATATCTCACGTATGGTCTAAATCGTTAGTAACTGGAGGCGTTCCTGCAGTTTATTTTGCTGCTTTTTTTGTAACGCTTGTATATTTTATTTTCTGGAATGGTGAAACCGAATTTTTTGGACGTGCCTTAGCTGTTATTGTGGCGATCATGTCGGCCTGTTTTCTGGCTAACTTTTTCATTCTCATGCCTCCACCTGCTGACATCTTAAATGGCTTAATTCCAAATGTACCTGCCGTTTCTGAAAGTCAAGAAAAGGGTCCATTTCTCATCATCGCCTCCTTGGTAGGAACCACTGTGTTCTCTGGTTTATTTATTATCCGCACTACCCTAGTCAAAGAAGCTGGATGGGGTATAGAAGATGCCAAAACACAGAGAAAGGATGCCATTGTTTCTGTTGTACTTATGTTTATCATCAGCATGTCCATTATGGCGGCTGCAGCTGGAACATTGTACCCTGAAAACTTGGGACTGACAAGAGCTTCGCAGATGATTGAATTACTTGAACCACTTTCAGGAAAAATGGCGGCTTCTATTTTTGCAATAGGTATTATTTCTGCCGGTGTTTCGTCACAGTTTCCTAATGTTCTAATGCTTCCGTGGCTACTCTGTGACTACAACCAATCTCCCCGTGAAATGAAATTGCCAAAATATCGTATCATGGTATTCTTTATTTCCTTACTTGGATTAGTAGTTCCCGTATTCGATGCGCCGCCAATATTTGTAATGATTATCTCTCAAGCATTTAATGCGATCATATTACCAATAACGGTAGCCTGTATTATGTATCTAGGTAATCGAAAAGATCTGATGGAAGAATATCGATTTAACATAGCTACTAATATTATCCTCTTATTGATTTTGGCGTTTTCAATATTTACTTCAGTAATTGGCATTAAAGGGGTACTGGATATTGTAATGTAGGATGAGTAGGTTACCATACTAAACTTATTAAAAATTCAATACTCCAAAAGAAACACTTTATATCATTTAGCTTTCAAGTTGTTGTATAATATTTTAAGAAAAATTTGCTTAGCTCAAGGCATGAGCGAAAGACTTCGTTGAAAACGAATCGAGTACGAAAGTGCTCGAATTGAGAGAACCACGAAAGTGGGTGGGCAAGCCAATATAGCTGC
>JALZVB010000054.1 GCA_023300835.1 Saprospiraceae bacterium
GGCGATAGGTGCCTCATTAAAATTCTAAATATAAAGAAGTAAAGATAGGAACACATAAATGTTCAAGACCAGCAAATTCTTTTGTATTACCATATAGACGTAACTATCGACCAAAAGGTTTCAATTAGGGTATAAATAATTAACATTATTTTAAAACACTAGGTATTCATTAGGTTTGGCGGTTTTTTAATTGACTTTTATATTTGCTTTTTTTAACCATTAAATGTTTTTATACGATGAAAAATCTAGTAATTGCCTTAATCACATTATTTGCTTCTTCTACTTATGCGCAGCAATCTGTGATAACTGAAGCCAATAAACTGGTTACGGAATTCAACACCAGTCAAAAACCAGAATTGATAGCTGAGGCTAAAAGCCTAATTGACAAAGCTTTTGAAAGTTCTGATTTTAAGAAAACAACTAAAGCTTATGTTACAAAGGCTAAAGTTGAAGGTTTGTCGCTGTTCAGCAATGAGCAAGATGACACTATCTCTTCTACCAATCAAGTACTACAGACCTACACGGAAGCTTACGAGAAGGATACAAATGCAAAGTATCGTTATGACCTCTCCATTTCTATTTTTCCTGTGAAAGCTAAATTGGTTGAACTCGGCAGTAAAGCTTACTCTAAGAGTGATTATAAAAAAGGATACGCCTATTATAATCTGGCTACAGAAATCAACGACCTAGAAATAGCTTACCCACAGGTAACCCCATTAGACACTTCTGTCGTTTTTACGGCTGGAATGTTAGCTAAACTGGGTGGTATGAATAAGGAAGCTATTACCAAACTACAACAGGTGATTGATCTCGATTATGACAGAAAGGATGCCTATGGATATCTTATAGATGCTTACCGAGAGGAAGGAATGGAAGCTAAGGCCAAAAATATCGAAGCGCTGAAGGCTCAACGTTACCCAGAATAACTAAAGCTTGCAATGATTAATTGCGAATATTAAAACATGGTCTAGAAATAGACAGGTTCAGATTAGGAAGGTTCACTGCTGTGTGCCTTCCTTTTTTTGCTTATTGTTAAAATCTTCGCTATTAAATTAATCAACATTCCAATAATAAAATTCTCAACATTTGGTTTCAAACATTTGGTTTCCCTACTGTTAAAATGGTGGGCTATAACCCATATGATGCTCTTGCATTCTTTTTTCTTTCTTCAATTGTGATTTCAGGAAAGAACATATAGCCTGGTGCTATTATGGGTTTGACCTGTGTGACAGAAATAATCGTTAATGATCTGAATGGGTAGTTCCCACCTGTCATATCTATTAACTTCTTCGCTAATAAGTCAAAGCTCTTTTCTGAATCATAAACTACCCTGGCGTGCCCTTTAAGTTGGAATCCCTTTTCAGTTAGGATATCTACAAAACTTAGGCATACTTGATTATTCGCTAGGATGTTTTTTTCAGTTTGGGGGGAGGCGATATTTGCAATTACAACTTCATTGTTTTCATGATGCTCAAATATTTCTTTGGGAGATACATTAGGAAAGTTGTCTGTGTCGCTGGTTGCTAACCAACATAGGACGCAATTTTCTATGGACTTAAGTATATCTTCAGTTATAATCGTTTTCATATTTCATTACAATTTAAATAGCCCCATCTAAATAAAATTAGACGGGGCTATTATAATTTCAAATACAGATGTCTACACTAGCTATTCAATCTCTTCTGGTGTTTAATCTCTTTTGACTTTTCTTTCATCGCTTCTCCCATCTGCTGTGATGCCGCAAATGAAGCCACCATATCCGTCAACATATCCGATCCTGCATTAGGAGAGTTAGGTAGTAATATCAAGTTACTATTGGCGTTTTCGCCCATAGATTGCATCGTATCATAATGCTGGGTAACAACTATCAGTGCTGATGCTTCTTGACTATTGATACCTACTTTATTGAGTACTTCTACACTTTCTTCCAGTCCTCTAGCAATTTCTCTTCTCTGGTCAGCTATACCCTGCCCTTGTAGACGCTTGCTTTCTGCTTCTGCTTTGGCTTTAGCTACGATACGTATTCTTTCTGCTTCACCTTCATACTCTGCAGCAATTTTCTCTCTTTCAGCTGCATTGATACGGTTCATCGCTTCTTTTACCTGATGATCAGGATCTATATCTGTAACAAGTGCTCTTACGATATCATAACCATAACTGTTCATCGCTTCTTGTAACTCACTTCTGATGGCATTGGCAATATCATCCTTCTTGACAAATACGTCATCGAGTTTCATTTTAGGCACCTCTGCTCTTACTACATCAAATACGTATGAAGTAATCTGCCCTTCTGGATTTTCTAGTTTGTAAAAGGCGTCATAGATAGATTCTCTCAGCACTCTATATTGTACGGATACTTTAAGCTTAACAAATACATCATCAAATGTCTTTGTTTCTACAGCGACGTCTAATTGTTGGATTTTAAGATTGATTCTTCCTCTTACACTGTCTATTAAGGGGATTTTGAAATGTAACCCAGAGTTCTTTATACTGTGGAACTTGCCTAGTCTCTCTAGAACAGCAGCGGATTGTTGGCTAACTGTGAAGAATATAGATTTGGCAAAAATCACAAAAAATAAAACTATGGGAATCAGAATTGGCAAAAGTGCTTCCATGATGTTTTGGTATTTAATTTAAATAAAATGAAATATACGCTGTCAATTACAACATATAAGGAGGTAAGATAATTCATAATCTTACATTTTCTGTGATAAAAAGCACGATAATCTAGACAAACGCTGATTAAACTTTTGACGAAAGTCAAATTGAACAACCAAATATCAGAGGAATAGTAATTCAGTTAATGGTGGTATTTGGCGCCTGATGCCGTTATTATATATCAAGATTATCTATAGCCTACCATTTTCTGTCTATAAATTAGGAGAAAGGGTTAGAGTCCCTATTTTTACACATAAATAGTTTTATATCACTTGTAAAGTAAGTTATATGGGTTCCAAGATGCTTTTTATCTTAATATTTAGTTTCCAATTCCTCATTTATTCATGTGTTTCTGACACGGCTAAACCAAATCCAGTAGGTACAACAGCTACAAATAACAGTGCACAACGGGCAGCTGCTCAAAATTCAGCTATAAAGCAAGAGCCAAAAGCAGTGGCACCAGCTAATAATCCAAAAACAACCAAAAAGGTCACAGAATCTGAAGAAAATCCAGAGACCAGAATCAGAGTTGAAAAAACACCTGAACAACTGGCCATAGAAAGAGCTAAGGTCAAGTCCCTTGCAGAATCAAAAATACGCGATGAAAAGGTAAAGAATACCGTTTCTGTGTTACCGAGTGCATGTGCACTTATAGAGGAGAATGCAGTAGGTAAGATTTTAGGTATTGATCCCAGAGCCATCGGTGTAAAAGATGGATCAGGTCCTGAGGCCGTTCATTCCAAGGCTTGTTTTTTCAGATGGGATCATGAAGGCATTGCCAATTCTGGCGTACTTATACAAATACAAGACAATCCTGTAGCAGATGAACATCCAGAATGGGCTAAATATTATATCTCATCTAAAATAAATCAAGGCGACAAAAACGGCGATGGAACAGGACAGTTCAGGTACAAGGACTGGGGAGTAGGTGTTGCCAGCGCATATAATTATGAGATGGCCCGTTACTACTGGCGTACAGAGAATGATCTTGTGTTTATGATCGCGTTTAACCTACCATCAGCGGAAGCGCAGCAACTTGTATGGGCAGAGAAATTGTACAAAGAAGTCACTAATAACTATAACTCTAAATAGTATATGCTCAAGTCATTAACTATAGAAAATTATGCGATCATAGAAAGTGTAAGATTAGACTTTCATGATAAGCTGAATATTATTACTGGAGAAACGGGTGCTGGTAAATCAATTATACTAGGCGCTCTAGGGCTCATCATGGGTCAACGTGCGGATAGTAAGGTTCTCTTCAATAAGGATAAGAAATGTATTATCGAAGCCACATTTACAGGCTACCCCACCTCTACCAATTCTCTGCTAGAGGATAATGATTATGACACAGACCCTGAGCTCATTATAAGAAGAGAGATTGCTCCGGCTGGCAAATCAAGAGCATTTGTAAATGATACGCCATCGAAGATAGACTTCCTACAGAAATTGTCTCTGGAGCTACTTGACGTTAATCAGCAGTTACAGATCCATGATATCGTCGATAAGGATTTCCAAATAGCGATCATAGATTCTCTTGCAAAAAACGATAAGACATTAAATCAATATAGGTCTGTATACAAACAGTACCGATCCAAGACAAAGGAACTCAATGACATAGAAAGCATAGCTACAACCCAGTTAAAGGAATTGGAGTTTATGAAATTTCAATTTTCGGAATTGGATAAAGCCGCTATTGAAATCAAAGAACAAGAGCAACTAGAGTCTGAGCAAGAGATGCTAGAAAAAGCGGATGAGTTCGCTAGTCTGAGTCAAGAAACAAATTACCTCCTCATAGAATCAGAAAACAACGTCAGAGATATTTTATCATCCCTAGGTAACAAATGGGCCAACTATAGCCACATTAATCCTGAGATAGAAAAATTATATGCAGACCTGGATGCTATGGTAACTACGCTAGAATCACTGGGATCAACGGCTACCGATATTGCAGGAGATATAGAAAATAATCCTGTGCGACTGACAGAAGTAAGTACAAGACTTGATCTCTTGTATAGCTTACAGAAAAAGCATGGTGTACAGACGTTACAAGATTTATTACAGATCCAATCTGATCTGGGACAGCAGGTAAGTGGTTACTCTAACAGAGAAGAAACAATAAAAACATTAAAGTCTGAAATCACAGTTCTAGAAAAAGAACTGAACACTTATGCTGATAAAATCTCAGCATCAAGGAAGAAAGTATTCCCCAAATTACAGAAAGTCGTTAACACTAAATTGACTGATCTTTCTATGGCTTCCGCCGAAATAAAAATTGATTGTCAACGCAATCCTAAACTAAAAGCAGACGGCTATGATGACATCAATATCTTATTCAAATCAAATAAAGGATCAGACTTCAGCCCTATAAAAAAAGTAGCTTCAGGTGGAGAAATGTCTAGATTGATGTTAAGTATAAAGGCATCCGTAGCACATGCCATGGCACTACCTACAATGGTGTTTGATGAGATAGATACTGGTGTATCTGGTGACGTAGCAGGAAAAATGGGAACCATATTAAGAGATCTTGCAGACCAACATCAACTGATATGTATCACCCACTCTCCTCAAGTATCTGCCATGGCCAGCAAGCATATGTTTGTCTACAAAGAAGATACCAAGAGTAGGACAATTACACATGTCAAAGTATTAACTGACGCAGAACGTGTAACCGAAATAGCTACTATGTTGAGTGGTAATCCGCCGTCTACTTTTGCATTGGAGAATGCTAAGGAGTTGCTGGGATTGTAGGGATTAGGTAGTAGAATATGGGTTATACTGATAGAGAATAATTAATACCAACAGCACCTTTTAACTTGTTTATTTTGAATTCTTATTAATAAAAATGCGTTATATTGATATAAAATGGTGTTCAAATGACGACAAAAACCAGAAATGTACAAAAACGACTAAGCCATTCGGCTAAAACGAATTCTAAAAGAGTTCATATCACACCTAGACTCAACGGTTGGGCGATAAGGAAAGAAGGAAATCTAAAAGCTTCAGAAGTATTTACAACTCAAAAAAAGGCGATTGAGTTAGC
>JALZVB010000055.1 GCA_023300835.1 Saprospiraceae bacterium
TGCTAGCAATGAAATAGTCAAAAGAATTCATTAACCTTGATAAATATAATGAGATCACTTTAATAGGTTTAGATACCCATTAAAGTGATCTCATTATATTTATCAAGGTTAATGAATTCTTTTGACTATTTCATTGCTAGCATAGTGCTGACACAAAATGCAGGAGCCTGGATTTGTGAAGTTTTATTAAGCATTCCTTAATCGTTATTCCTATTGCTTTCACCTTTTCATCTATCTTATTTATTAGAACTATTATCTATACATAAAGAACATTTTTTCTAATTTGTGATTGTATAAGCATAATCTCATAATTACTATGTCAATAACAATTCT
Source organism: Saprospiraceae bacterium (assembly GCA_023300835.1). GTDB lineage: Bacteria > Bacteroidota > Bacteroidia > Chitinophagales > Saprospiraceae > RFSX01. The sequence continues at coordinate 334 of JALZVB010000055.1, forward strand.
AGGTATAAGGCATCATGGTGTTGGATCAGCTAGAAACGTTAAGGAATATTTGGAATTATTGAAACCTGACCTTATTATAGTAGAAGGTCCTCCAGAGATTACGGATACATTGCTGCGGATAGGTGAGGATGAGCTTGTCCCGCCTGTAGCCATCATGGTATATAATGACAAAGACGCCAAACAATCTACATTTTATCCATTTGCAGAATATTCGCCGGAATGGGTAGCAGCCGAATATGCCAATAAGAATAAGATTCCGCTCAGAAGCAGTGATCTCCCCGTGGCATTGGCTTTCAAACAACAGCAGATAGAGCTTGAATCGCCTATGTCACTAGATGATTACAACCTCGATACCAAGGCAGTAAATAAAGATCCATTGAGTTATCTGGCCAATATTGCGGGATATGAATCAGGTGAGCAGTGGTGGGAACATCAATTTGAGGAGAAGAGATCACAAGATCCCGTAGAACATTTTGAAGCGGTTATGTTGAGTATGACGGCTCTCAGAGAAGCGAACATCCGTTCTTCGCTAGATACGGAGAATGTAGCTAGAGAGGCATACATGAGGGAATCTTTGCGTCAAGCGCAAAATGAGATGTATTCTAATATTGTATTTGTATGTGGAGCATGGCATGCACCTGTGCTGAATGAACTCGATAAGACCGCCAAAGCAGATGCTAAGATTATTAAAAGTCTAGGTAAGTCCAAAGTCAAAATCACCAGCACCTGGATACCATGGACTAATTCTCGGTTATCTATGACTTCAGGTTATGGAGCGGGTATACAGTCGCCAGGTTGGTCTGAGCACTTGTGGAAATTTAAAGACGATATAGAAATGAATTGGTTGACTCATGTGGCCGAAACCTTCAGAGAAAAGCTAATGGATATCTCTACCGCCCATGTTATCGAAAGCTACAGACTAGCAGAATCACTCTCAGCTATCAGAAATATTTCTACTATAAGATTACAAGAATTGAATGAAGCGACCCAAACAGTTATGTGTATGGGCGATGCTATTTTGTTAGACTTAATTAAAGACAAACTTGTCGTTGGTCACAGACTAGGAGAAGTCCCCAATGATATTCCTAAAGTCCCGCTACAAAGTGATTTTGAACAAATAATAAAAAAGCTAAGGCTAAAGTTAACAGACTTAGAAAAACAAGTTGACTTAGATCTGAGAAAAGAAACTGGCTTACAGAAAAGTATTCTTTTTCATCGTTTGGAGATTCTAGAATTGCCCTGGGCAGAAAGAGTAGCCGTAAGAACCAAAGGTACTTTCAAAGAATCTTGGCTCCTAGAATGGACACCGGAGTTAATGATCTTATTAATTGACAAAGCTTATTATGGCAACACCGTAGAATTAGCAAGCCAAGCTATTGTAAAAGAAAAAGGTGGTTCAGCTAAAGCCATCGCTATACTTACACAACTCATAAGCAGTTGCATTCCAGGAGAATTATACAACTGCATTGATTTCTTATTAAAACGCATAAACGATCAATCAGCCATTTCTTCTGATGTTATTGATCTTATGGAGTCTGTACCAGGCCTAGTAAAGATTGCCAGATACGGAAACGTGAGACAATCAGATCTCACTCAGATAGAAGATATATCAGAACGGTTATTTCTTAAAATATTTTTCAATCTGTCCTCAGCTTCCTATGGATTAGATGAAGACAGTTCCAATAAATTATTTGACTTAATTACTAAAGTCAATAATGCTATAAGATTATACGACAAGCCCGAACTCAAAGAAAAATGGTTAGATGCCATAAGTAACCTACTCGGAAACACAGGCGTACATCCGATTATTTTAGGTTGTGTAAGTCGACTGCTCTTAGATGCTCAGCGACTGAGTGACAAGAAAGCAGCTAACTTGTTTTCATATCACCTATCAGCCAACAATCCACCTAATGAAGTAGCGGCATGGCTAGAAGGATTTCTCAAAGGCAGCGGCATGATTCTTATCTATGATAATAAGTTATGGAACCTGTTATACAATTGGATATTAGATTTGCCTCATGATGTTTTTATGGAAATGCTTCCTATCTTAAGACGTACAATGAGCCAATTTGAATTTGGAGAAAGAAGACAGATAGGAGAAAAAGCCAAGCAAGGCGTCCAAGCATCAGATCAGATTTCAGAAGTAGATCCGGAATCATTTAATCATGAACGAGCACTGGCCGTATTACCTACAATTATAAATCTGTTAGGACCTCATTAATATAGTATGAAAGAAACAGACAAGGAGACGGATATTCTTACAAGATGGAGATTGATACTAGGAGGCGGAGATGCTGATGGTACTGATGTTAAACTATCAGAGTCAGATGGTAATGTCGATGAGTCACTATCCGCACTGTATGAATACGAGAGAAAGCAACAGTTTGATTATGGAGCGGGATCTAGAAAAGGTGGCTCTGGTGCTTCTAGTCCACAGGTATCACGCTGGCTAGGGGATATAAGAAAATACTTTCCCAGTTCAGTTGTAAAAGTTATGCAGAATGATGCCCTCAAGCATGAACAGCTTAAGCGGAAGATGTTATTTGAACCAGATATACTTGAGCAAGCAGAAGCAGATGTACACCTTATTGCTACGCTAATGGAACTCGGAAAATTGATTCCCAGTAAGACCAAAGCTACCGCAAGACGTGTTGTCAAAAAAGTCGTAGATGACCTCATGCGCAAGTTACAACAGAAGACAATCGCATCTATCTCTGGTGCCATAGACAAGGCCGCAAGAAATAGAAGGCCTAGACATAATGAGATAAACTGGAATGCTACTATAAGAAAGAACCTCAAGCATTACCAACCAGATTTCAAGACGATTATCCCAGAAGTAAAGATCGGGTACGGTAGAAAAATACGAAGATCAGTCAAGGATATAATACTATGTATTGACCAGAGTGGATCTATGGGTACGTCAGTTGTCTACTCAGGAATATTCGGCGCAGTAATGGCTTCATTACCTAATGTTAGAACACAGATGCTGGTTTTTGATACAGAAGTAACTGATATGACGGAGGACCTAAAGGATCCTGTTGATTTATTATTCGGCGTACAACTGGGAGGTGGAACTGATATCAATTTGGCATTGCAAGTATGTCAGCAGAAAGTGACCAAACCTGCTGATACGATACTTGTATTGATTACGGATCTCATAGAAGGTGGTAATCTAGATGACATGTTTCAGCGGGCCTCTGATCTAGTTGAGAGTGGGGTACAAGTCATATGTCTACTAGCCTTGAATGATGATGGCAGTCCTTATTATGATAAAGAGAATGCCAGAAAATTCGGTGAATTTGGAATTCCAGTATTTGCTTGTACACCAGATATCTTTCCAGACTTGATGTCTGCCGCTATTAGAAAAGACGATCTCCAATTGTGGGCCAGTAAACATAATATACCTTTAATCGTATGAGCAATATAAATAAGGTCAAATATCCGGTCATAAGAGATGTTGTAACGTCTACATATTTAGATGTGTTAGGCGCAGTCCTGATTTTAAGTATTTGTATTTACAAGAATTTCCACGGCACCATATTTTTTGAGGGAAGTATTAAGTTCGGAATTCCATTTTCTGAATTGATGTCTTACGTAAAGCAAGGCGCTTACCCTCTTGGAATATTGTCGACAGTTGGTGCTGTGTTTTCTATGTTGGCGACCAGGTTTGTAAGTAAACAAAAGAACAGCGGGAATGCCATAGGTATTGTTACCACAGTTAATTCTGGAGCTAATGATTTTTTATTTGGGAATGGCTCTGCTATAATAACTTATCCCATAACTTTTCTAGTCCATGCTTTCGCTTTTAGGAATTGGGCTACAGGTGAGAAGATTAAACCAAGAGATAAATACTATTACATTATTATCGCTGTAGGAATGTTAGTCGCATTCAGTCTCGTTTATATCGGTGCCTATTTGTTTCAAGGTAGAACAGATTCTTCATTCTTGTTTTTTGTAGGATTAACATTTGGGCTGTCATTAGGCGCAACAATATGCAATGCTTTTAAGTACGAAGAAACTTGGTACAGTTGGATGATTTATAATATTGTCAATTTGACTAAGAATATCATGCAAGTCAATATTGCTAATGTTGTCAAATATGTTTTTTATCTATTCAATGCGGCCTTCGCTTTAGTCGATTGGAAGTATAATGGAGATAGGTGAGGTTGTTTAAAACAAAAGATATTTGAATCACAACACCAGAGACCTATACAACAATCGACAACCGACAATTAATATAAGAACGCCAGTTATTCTCTTAACCCATATCGGATCTAATTTACTTGTTGTCAATCTACTTCCTATCTGACCACCTACAAACACGGTACCCATAAGTGTAAAAGTTAATGACATGTCTAAAGATATTCCATGCGTTATAACTTGACCGATAAGACCTGAAGTAGAATTGGCTAATATGAATACGGCTGTTGTTGCAGCAATCGCTTTGGCACCTGCCCACTTAGTATGGTAAAGTACAGGGGAGAGAAAAATACCACCTCCTATACCAACTATCCCTGATAGAAAACCAATAGATCCACCTATGATGGAACTGCTGTATTTAGGCAGCGTTAATGTTGTAGCTTTTTTATTATTGATTAGCATTAATATTGCAGCAATCAAAAGAGTTAGGCCTAACCCAAAAAAGAACTGATCTTCAGATATATTAATTAAACCTCCTAGAAAAGCCATAGGTATGCTTAATAAGACCAGTGGTACGACACGTTTTATATTTAAATAGCCTGACTTATAGAATAGGAATACACTTGTAGAGACTACGGTTAGATTACATAATAAAGCAAGCATCCGTATACT
>JALZVB010000056.1 GCA_023300835.1 Saprospiraceae bacterium
ATTCTTGAGCGAGCTCAAATTGATGACCTAGTTTTTTATTTTGGATCTTACGATCCAGTTTCTTTCTCTAGTGGAGCCGCAGAGATTCGAACTCTGGTCCAGACAAAGCTTTAACAGGCTTTCTACATGTGTAGCTTGTTCTTGGATTTTCGACATCAAGCAGGTGTACAAGCAACCAACTATCCGCTTATCTTCTTAATTTCAGACAATACCCGAAGCTATATTATCCTAGTCCAAGTGGTCAGCGCTAGGCATAACCGGTCATTATACACTGATAAATGGGTCTATCAGACTTCCTCCCATACAGTGCAAAAAGCTATGCTAATTCTAAACTAGGCAGCTAATGCGAATCTGTTGTCGCCAATTGTTGTTTTGATCATTATTTATTGAGGAGTAGATGATCAGTGCTCCTACATGCTTACTTATCAAATATCTTTCCTGTCAATACCGTTCGGCCCCAGAAAATACCGCTACTTCTTCAAGTCGTGGTTTAAAAATAAATGCAAATGTATGATAACCTATGCTTAGATATGGTTTACAAGGCATATATTTTATAGTGAGATGCTATAACTCACAATGTAGGTTATTTAGTTCCTTGATTTGGCGGTTTTAATACTTCTAAACCTTATTTTTCAAGTGTATTGTGATGTTTTAGCTCATATTTTATGGAAATGAATAACAAAGAAAGAAGTCTTGCGCCTACTGAGTTTACAGACTTGGTCATTAAGGCACCTGCCGATTATGCTGCGGGTAGTAAAGGTGTGACTGTGGCACTTGATCATGCGATTAAAGAGATGGGGCCAGTAAGAGCCATGAAAGCTTTGGCTAAGATGAACCAAAAAGGTGGTTTTGACTGTCCCGGTTGTGCATGGCCAGACCCAGATGACAAGAGATCATTGTTTGCTGAATACTGTGAGAACGGTGCCAAAGCATTAGCGGAGGAGGCTACTAAAAAGAGAACAGGTCCTGACTTTTTCTCTCAATATTCATTAAGTGATTTGGCAGGACTGTCAGATTATGAGTTGGGTAAAAGCGGTAGATTAACCCATCCCATGATAAAGTTGGCAGGCGCTGAGCATTACCAAGCTATCGAATGGGAAGATGCGTTTGCATTGATAGGAGCGGAGCTGAAGAAATTAACACCAGATCAGGTTATCTTTTATACCTCTGGTAGGTCTAGTAATGAGGCTGCATTTTTATGGGGTCTTTTTGCCAGAGTCCTAGGAACCAATAATATGCCGGATTGCTCCAATATGTGCCATGAGTCAAGTGGAGTAGGTTTGTCCCAGACGGTAGGTATAGGAAAAGGATCTGTCAAACTTGATGACCTTGATAAAGCCGAAGTTGTAATGGTGATAGGCCAGAACCCAGGAACCAATCATCCAAGAATGTTGTCAGCTCTTCAGAAATGTAAGTTGAATGGCGGTCAAGTGATAACGATTAATCCACTAGAAGAAGCGGGTCTTAAGCGTTTCAAGAATCCACAGAAACCTATGGATTACTTTACGACTGGGACTAAGATAACTGATATATTCTTGCAAGTTAGAATCAATCAAGATGTAACCTTACTGAATGCTATTATGAAAGTTCTATTACGCATGGAAGCTGAACACGGAAGTGTTTTAGACAAAGATTTTATAAATAATAAAACAGCAGGTTTTGAGAAATTCAAGACTTACCTATCTACTTTAGAACTTCCTCAACTGAGTAAACAATGTGGTATTAGCTTAGCCAAAATTGAACTCACGGCCAAACTCTTAAGTAAGAAATCTAAGATAATTATTTGCTGGGCCATGGGCTTGACGCAACACAAAAATGGTGTTGATAATGTAAAGTCTTGTGTGAACTTATTGTTGATGAAAGGCAGCATAGGCAAGGAAGGTGCAGGTACCTGTCCAGTAAGAGGTCACAGTAATGTACAAGGAGACAGGACGGTGGGAATTATGCATCACGTATCGCCATCACTCAATAAATCATTGTCAGATAATTTCAATTTTACTGCCCCAGCAGAAGAAGGTTTGGATACGGTAGGTAGCATACAAGCTATGTATGAGGGTAGAGCAAAAGCTTTTTTAGCTTTAGGTGGTAATTTTCTTTCTGCGGCTTCTGATACCCATTATACAGCTCAGGCATTGAGTAATTGTGACCTGACAGTTTCTGTAAGTACTAAGTTGAATAGATCACATTTGGTTACAGGAAGAGTAGCTTTGATATTGCCGACGTTAGGAAGATCTGAAAAAGATTTCTCTAAAGGTAAACCCAGAAAAGTAACTGTAGAAAATAGTATGGGAAAAGTCCATACATCACAAGGACACCTTAAGCCAGCTTCTCCACATCTGAGGTCTGAACCTGAGATTGTAAGTTCCCTGGCACATGCTACTTTAGAACCTAACTCATCTAATATTGATTGGTCTACTTTAGGCAAGGACTATACACTTATAAGAGAAAAGATATCAGCAGTTATTTCGGGTTTTGAAAATTATAATGACAGAGTATCTGATGATAATGGATTCTATCTGCCTAACAATGCAAGAGAAGGCGACTTCAAAAAATTACCTGAAGGTAAAGCACAGTTCTCCGTTTGTCCAGTCCCTGTTTATAATTTAGAAGACGATGAGTTTTTACTTACGACGATAAGATCTCATGATCAATTTAATACGACTATATACGGATTGGATGATCGTTATAGAGGTGTATTCAATG
>JALZVB010000057.1 GCA_023300835.1 Saprospiraceae bacterium
GACGCTCTTCCGATCTAGCTGTTGATGTAAAATTTGGATCATCTCCAAAAAAACTTAACACAGAAAGAAAATCTGAGAGCCGTTATAGATTAGTTAAGTCGATATATAAGGATGATTTATACACCGTATATATCTCCAATGATGTCATTCCTCATCCTGACTCAGTTACATATAATATCAATGTTACACCGGATCAGTATCCTGAAATAAGAGTAGAGAGTTTCCCAGATTCTACCGACCATATGCTTGTATATTTTATAGGCAGAGCATCAGATGATTATGGATTAACAAAATTATTGTTTAACTCCACAGTTACTAGGGCAGGCGGAAAACAAGAAGCTAATTCTCAATTGTTACTTAATCCCAAATCAAGAGAGACACAGTACAACCATACCATAGATATCACAGAACTGGCACTGAAGCCTGGCGAAAAATTAAGTTATTACTTCGAAGTATTTGATAATGACGGCGTCAATGGTTCCAAGTCAGCTAAGACTGGTGTGATGTTGTTTGAAAAACCTACGCTAGAAGAGTTCGAAGAAAACGAAGATAAGAACGAAGAAGATATAAAGGACAGGCTCAAAGAAGCGCTTAAGGAATCAAAGAAGATACAAGAAGAGCTCAAGAAATTGAGAGATAAGATGTTACAGAAGCAAGAGCCTAGTTGGGAGGACAAAAAGGAGTTAGAGAAACTTCTAGAAAGACAAAAGGAACTTCAAGAAAAACTTAAAGAAGCGAAAGATAAGTTCAAAGAGAATCTTGATAATCAAGAAGAATTCACTGAGCGAAAAGAAGAAATACTAGAGAAGCAAGAGAAACTCCAAGAACTGTTTGAAGAAGCAGCTAATGATGAGCAGAAAAATGAGTTGATGGAAAAAATCCAAGAACTCATGGAAGAGCTCAACAAAGACGAGATGCTGGAGAACATGGAGGAGATGAAGATGGATGATCAAGAAACGGAGCAAGAGATGGAACGTCTCCTGGAGTTGTTCAAAAATCTGGAGGTAGAGAAGGAGATGAAGGACATGATAGAGAAGCTAGAAGAACTTGCTGAAAAGCAAGAGGAGTTGGCTAAGGAAACAGAAAAAGAAGAAAAGTCCCAAGAAGAACTAAAGAAGGAAGAAGAGAAGCTCCAAGAAGAGATGAAAAAAATGGAGAAGGAGATGATGGATCTTGAGGAGAAAAACGAAGAGCTGGAAAGGCCCAAGGAAATGGGTGAAAAGAATGATGAGCAGATGGAAGAAATCCAAGAAGACATGGAAGAAAGCCAAGAGCAGATGGAGAAGCAGGATAATAAAGAAGCTGCCAAAAAACAGAAAGATGCTGCTGAGAAAATGAAGAAGATGGCGGCTGGCATGTCAGGTGCTATGAAGTCTGGTGAGAAAAAGCAGATGGAAGAAGATATTGCAGCGATCAGACAGTTACTAGAGAATCTTGTTATGTTATCATTTGATCAAGAAGATCTTATTGATGAGCTTAAAGCAACACAGATCAATACGCCTAAGTATGTTAAGCACATACAAGATCAATTTAAACTCAAGGACGATTTTCAATTGATTCAAGATAGTTTACAGGCATTGGCTAAGCGTAATGATAAGATACAGAGTTTTGTATCTGAGAAAGTTGTAGAAGTAGATAATGCTTTGGAAAGTAGCATAGATCAACTTGAAGACAGAAAACGAGCTGAAGCAAAGTCAAGCCAACGAAGTACAATGACTAATGTAAACGACTTGGCATTAATGTTGTCTGAGTCTATGGAGCAGATGCAACAGGAAATGTCTGGCATGATGCAAGGAAGTCAAATGTGCAACAAGCCAGGAAATAAGCCTGGAGGTAAGCCCGGTAATGTGCCTATAGATAAGATCACTCAAGGACAAAAAGAGTTGAATGAGCAGATGAAAAAGATGGGCGAGAAGCAAGGTAAAGATGGCAAAGGCGGAAAAGATGGTAAAGCCGGACAAGATGGAAACAGTGCCAAAGATTTTGCCAAAGCTGCAGCCAAACAAGCCGCTCTGCGTAGAGCTCTTGAGGAAATGCAGAAAGAAAGCCAAGAAAATGGGAAAGGACCAGGTGGTCTTCAGGAAATAATTGATCAGATGGATAAGATCGAAAGTGAATTGGTTAATAAAAATTTGGATAACCAGTTAATGTTAAGACAGCAAGACATATTGACAAGGTTACTAGAAGCTGAAAGCGCTGATAAACAGCGAGAAAAAGACAATAAGAGAAAGGCCGAAAAAGGCCAAGAAAGAAAGAAAGAATTGCCTCCTGCATTGCAAGAGTATCTCAAGGAGAAAGAGGCAGAAACAGAGATGTATAAGAAGGTTTCACCAGCATTGAGGCCTTATTATAAGCAACTGGTAGATGAGTATTACAAGGCGCTTAAAAGCTCTTAAAAAGAGATTATCTCTTATCATTAATTCTAACCCAACTAAGTTTATATGCATAACCAGTTGTTTTTGAAAATCAAGTCTTCCCCATGCCAAATCAAATACATAGAGACTTATGTCAATAAGCTTATGGATGCTTGTAAGTTTGAACAGGAGGTACATGACAACATCTTAATAAGCGTAACAGAAGCTGTTAACAATGCTATTATACATGGTAATAAAGAGGATAAATCTAAGTTTGTCCAAGTGGATTGTATAGAAAAAGGAGCAGATGTTGTTATAAGAATCTCAGACGAAGGGGTAGGGTTTAATCCCAATGAGTTAGCAGATCCAACGGCTGCACAGAATATTGACTGTTGTGGCGGAAGAGGTGTTTTTATTATGAAGCAGTTAGCGGATAAGATAGACTTCTTAGATAGTGGACGTACTGTAGAAATGCATTTTAAGAAAAACTAATATCTCTCGATTCTATGTCATTAGATTCCGCAATATCTTTTTATGTAGAAGGCATAGCATTCGAGCTTACGCATCCCAAAGAAATTTCATCCTGGTTAACAACAATTGCAGTTGAAAATAACGCTTCGTTAAGCCAGATAGAATATATATTCTGCTCTGACGAATACCTTCTCGATATCAATAAGCAATACCTTAATCACGATTACTACACAGATATCATAACCTTTCCGATGAAGACGGATCCCGTAGAAGCGACAATTTTTATCAGTATAGATCGTATACGCGAGCAGGCTATAGAATATAAAGCTACATTTCTAGACGAGCTCCATAGGGTAGTGGTTCACGGATTATTACATCTAATAGGGTTCAATGATAAAACGGAAGAAGAACAAGACCTCATGACACTACAAGAGGATGCTTGTCTAGAGAAAAGGGATTTTGTTTAAAGCGTTTTTTTATGATTGAAATATTGACATTTTAAAGTATTAATTACTTTTACTATGTTCTGTATTTTTATTTATTCTATTCCTGGATCTCCAATCTTACCCATAAATACAGGGATCTTATCAGCACTAGTTCTCAAGCAAAGTATAAATGGTTTGTCAAAAGTAAATGAAGGGGGAACAGAATTAGCAGCTACACCAACAGTGGTTACAGCGGCTCCTTCTACGCCTTTTTCGTCCAATTTAAAGTATGTGTCATGAAGGATTCTTGAAACAAATAGATTTCCTCCTGACATTCCTAATGAATCAAGTCTAGCAGAACTATTTGAAAAAGCATCTACTATTCCTAGTGCTATTAATGTTTCGCTAATATTTTCTTTATACTTGACTTCAAGTTTTGGAAATCTCAATACAAGTCGGCTTTTTAAAAATACTTCATCAGATAATGTAAGTAGTAGATCAGCCAATCCTTTACCTCCTTTTATATTAATAAAATCTAAGAGTTCTTCGTTTTTAGGCTGAATAACTATCATTTCATATGCCTCATCGGCAAATTTCATATTGACAGCTTGTATCTCTTCATCTTCAAATTGGTAATGATCAGAATCAGACAACATCATATCATATTCTGTTATATCACCATTGGGCAGCTGTGTAGAAACGGTCTGTGTAATATCTGGAATGAAACCATTTAACCAATCACCTCTGAAAAGTAAAGCATTGAGTAGAAATAGAACTTCTTCGTCTTGTATCTCTTTGATAACTTCTTTAATTAATCCATCTGTTGCATTATCAGCCCAAGTGTTTACCTCATTAACAGTAAAGTTATCATCAATGTGGTCAGCTGAAAAAGAATTTTCTAAACGATTAAGAAAACTGGAATTCATTGTCATTTTACTGTTATCCCATACGGCGGCATTATTAATATTTAAGTAACTAGAGATTGTATTTGACTCCTGTGTTTTTTTGGATAGATTTGAGAAGTGGGTATTTATTCCTCCAATTGTCTCATTTTCTAAGTTTAGAAATTGTTTCAATTCCTTGGCAGTATTTTCGTGAGCACCATTAAGTAATAATGCAGTTGCAGTCTGAATACTAAGTGGAGAGATAACTTGATTGGCGTCTGATTTGTCAGATTGACATAGCTCAACAAATAAATTTGCAGCTGACAAATTCAGGCTATTACTGAATTCTTCATAGCTAGAAGAGGTTGTCTCGATATATTCCGTTTCATTGACAATGGGTAAATCTATGTTTTCATTTCCACATTGTACAAATGCGACACTTACGATCAAGAGTGCTAAAAATCTGTTCATGGTTTCCTTTTTGGTTCTAACTATTTAGACGTCATATCTTGAGACCATGTTGGTAAGAGCCCTTAAAATTATAGCCTGAAGTACTTTCAATGCATAACAATATTAGTGATAAAGTAAATTGAAGTAAGATTTACTCTACTATCTCATAGTCAATACTTAGCTTTCGTAATGCTCTAAATGCTGAGCTAGAGTTATCTCCTACTTCTATATCTACAGGATCTCCCTCCAAAAGTATATCTGTAAGTTCTTGAGCTAATGAATCATCCATATTTGACGAAATCTCCGATATACAGTTCTTTATTGCTCTTTTATCTGGTCGCTGCGCATTGCATGACAATAGGTTTAATTTCATTTTCTTGTTAAATAGTGTAAAATATTATACCCCTTTCAAAGGGATAGTTTGTTAAAACTGTCCTCTAAGATAGAGGTTTTTGAGGACATAAAGTTCCGCAAATGGACTCCCTAGATATCTACTGAACGATTAGATAGATATAAGAAAGTGAGCAACTGATGTTACTGTAATATGATCCAGGTGCCCTTGACGAAGGCAAGACATGTATGTAATCTTATAATCCACATTTTACAGATAGAAGGAAAGCAATAATATGAAAATGTATTGTTTCTGAAAGACCCACTAACTCAGCACAAACAAAAAAAGGCAGAACCAACGGTTCCACCTTCTTATAAAATCTATATTTCTTAAGTCCTAATACTACACCGCAGGCTCAGGTTTTTCGCTCGTTTCATCATCAAACAATTCATTGTATTTGTCAGTCGTCATGATAGGAATATGAGGCTCATCTGGAAATGGTCTTATACCTATTAATTTTTCTACATCAGACTTGAGCAGGACTTCTTTTTCTAGTAATTGTTGTGCTAGAATATTGAGTTCATTTCTCTTTTCTGTAAGTAAAGCTTGTGCTCTCAGGTATTCTACATCGATCATGTTTCTTACCTCGTCATCTATCAAGGTAGCTGTCTGATCAGAGTAAGGTTTGTTAAAACTATCTTGTTGCATACCGTGGAATGAAACATTACCGACTTTATCATTCATACCGAATACTGCTATGATAGAATAAGCCATCTTAGTAACCTGATCCAGATCACTTTGTGCACCCGTAGATATCTTATTGAATACCAATTTCTCGGCAGCTCTACCACCTAGTGTCATCGCCATTCTATCTTGAAGCGCTTCTGTTCTTGTTATATACTCCTCTTTAGGCAAGTATTGGGCATAACCCAATGTGCCGACACCTCTAGGGACAATGGTAACTTTGACAAGTGGAGAAGCATGCTCGAGATACCAACCACATATCGCGTGACCAGCTTCATGATAAGCGATGATCTCTTTTTCTTTAGGAGATATGATCTTGTTTTTCTTTTCTAGACCGCCTATGACTCTATCCAGTGCATAGTTGAAGTCATCGAGATGAACAGCTTTCTTGTTTCTTCTTGCCGCTACGAGAGCAGCTTCATTACAAACATTAGCAATTTCGGCACCGGCAAATCCTGGTGTCATTTCTGCCAGTTGCTCAGCTTTGATACTATCGTCTGTTTTAATGTTTTTGAGATGAACTTTGAAGATCGCTTCTCTGCCTTTGAGGTCGGGTCTATCGACACCTATTTGTCGATCAAATCTTCCTGGACGCATAAGAGCTTTGTCTAGTATGTCAGGTCTATTTGTTGCTGCCATGAGAATAACACCTTTATCTGTTTTGAAACCATCCATCTCAACGAGTAGCTGGTTCAATGTATTTTCTCTTTCGTCATTTCCGCCCTGTACAGCGCCTTTTCCTCTGGCTCTACCTATGGCATCTATCTCATCTATAAACACGATACAAGGTGCTTTTTCTCTAGCTTGCTTGAATAGATCTCTTACTCTAGAAGCCCCTACTCCGACAAACATCTCTACGAAATCACTACCTGATATAGAAAAGAAAGGCACAGCGGCTTCACCGGCAACGGCTTTGGCTAATAATGTCTTTCCTGTTCCTGGAGGTCCTATGAGCAGAACACCTTTAGGTATCTTACCACCTAGAGCGGTATATTTTTTTGGATTCTTTAGAAAGTCTACCACCTCCATGACTTCCTCTTTGGCTTCTTCTAGTCCGGCTACATCTTTGAATGTAACATTGACTTTGGCGTCTGAGTTATCAAATAGAGTAGCTTTGGATTTACCGATATTAAAGATCTGTCCACCGGGGCCTCCGCCACCAGAACCCATCTTACGCATAAAGAAAACCCAGAGACCTATGATTATCGCAAACGGTAATATCCAACTCAACATCTGACCCAGATAGTTGGTCTCTTGACCATACTTAGGATCGATCATGATATTGTCCTCCTTCAAGTCGGATATCAATCCATCAAAAGTGGCGATGTCACCGTACTCAGTAGTGTAATGCGGTTGGTGTATATTCCATTTGTTAACTGTCAACTTAGGATACTCTTCTAAGACTTCTTTCTTTAAGAAGACTTTTACGGAGTTATAATTGGTTATGACGTCAACCTTTTCAATGTGACCCTTACGAGCGAGATCTTCTAGTTTTCCTAGACTGATGATTTCCGTCTTACCATTGATGTAAGTAAAAACTTGCATCGCTAGAATCATAAAAATTATGAGACCATAGATCCAATATGAGTTGATGACTATTTTTTTCGGTTTATTATCCGGCTTTTTTTTGCTCATCTATTAGTTTGTTCAATTGCTAAATTTAACCTTACGGCAAATGCTAAATGTCTTGGTACTCAGTTACCTCACCATCACTCCATAACTCTTCTATATCATAAAAAGTTCTAGATTCTGGATGAAACACATGCACGAGGACATTAAAGAAATCAACAAGTACCCATGTTGATTCTCGCTTACCTTCTACATGAGAGGCCATGATGCCCATTTCATGTTTACATCGCTTTTCTATATTATTGGCTATGGCTGACACTTGCGTAGTAGAGTCTCCTTCACATATAATGAAGAAATCAGCAGGTGCTTCTCCCAGTTTCCTTAAGTCTAGTTTAACAATGTTTTTGCCCTTGATATCTCTGATGCTATCAATTATCAAGTCATTAAGGGCAGTAAAGTCAATTTTTGATTTTTCTAAAACAGTATTGTCTTGCAAATTGTGCTTATATATGTATGTTAATAGTCCGTTTTACCTCAATAATGGTCACGAATCTATACAAATTGAATGCTTTCTCAAATTTACTAAAAATAGCATAGACATATTGTCACTCCCATTGCCAGAAATACACGATTATATCTACTTATCAGAGGTCTTATCGACCAATGATTACGCTACCCATTATGTATCAAATAGCAATCCAAAGGGCAATTACTGCATATATACGTTCAATCAACTCTCTGGGAAAGGACAAATTGGCAGATATTGGTTCAGCGATAGCCATTCTAACATCACTTGTTCCTACATTCATTACCCTGATAGTCTGGCGGCACAAGAGCAGTTTTACCTCAGTATGGCATTTGCACTAGCTGTAAGAGAATTTGTAATTTCTCAGTTGCCTGCAAGTTTTAAATCACAAGTCAAGATCAAATGGCCCAATGATATTTATATCAATGATAAGAAAGTAGCTGGCCTATTGATACAAACAGCTATCCAGGGCAGATCAATAGAAAAATCCATACTAGGTGCAGGTATAAATATTAATCAAGCCGACTTTCCGTCGGCGTTACCTAATCCCACTTCATTGCTTTTAGAGTCGGGAACAACCTATGATTTAGAAGAACTGCAGAAGGCTTTATCTACCCATGTCATGAGAGAGATGCATCAATTATCATTGTATAGAAATAGTCTAAGAAAAAGGTATCTAGAGGCGCTTTACGCAAAAGACATCTTAAGAACTTTCAAGATCAACGAGAAGATCGTCTCCGGAATAATAAGAGATATCACGACAGCAGGAAAACTCATACTTGAAATAGATAAGGTGTTACACAACTATGCCCTTCGGGAGATAGAATATGTGTTCTCCCTTGAAACATAATTCAATGTTTAAAAATCAACTTTGTAATTATATTGTTGTTAAGTACAAAATAGAAAATCTAATATGAAAGGTACCATAGTTGCAATAGGGGATGAGTTATTGATAGGTCAGACAGTTGATACCAATTCGGCTTGGCTGGGTAACCAGATGACGCTACAAGGGATAGAAGTATTGAGAGGAATAAGTATCCAAGATAAGTACGCAGATATACAATCGACAATATCTGAAGCATTAGAATCTTCTGACATTGTCATTGTTACAGGTGGCTTAGGTCCTACCAAAGATGATATCACCAAGAAAGCTATCGCAGATTATGTAGGCTGTGAGCTGGCATTTGATCAAGAACTATGTGATAGAATAGAGAAGTTGTTTGCAGATAGGAATATCACTTTTTTGCCAGCGCATAGGGAACAATGTTATATGCCCGTAGCTTCTATGACGCTTTATAACAGGATGGGTACAGCACCAGGAATGTTATTTCCTATAGGTGGAAAGCATGGAGAAGTGGGAACAAAGTATATCCTATCTATGCCTGGCGTTCCTTACGAAATGAAATGGATATATGAAAATAGTTTTCTACCCTTGCTACCAGAGATTAAAAAAGATGCCAGCATCATATATAACAAAACCATCAAAACTGTAGGCACTGGAGAAACGGCTATTGCTGATAAAATACAGTATATCATAGATGAGTTTCCACCAGAAATATCCATTGCTTATCTCCCGAGTTTAGGCCATGTAAAAGTTAGGCTTACCGCCAAAAGTTTTGTTGATATGTCAGATAAAGTGAACGGTTACTCTCAGCAGATTTCTGATGTTCTTGGTAATCTTGTCTATGGATATGATGATATGACATTGACACAGAGTCTCCAGGATTTATTTATAGAAAAAGGGTTGACCCTATCTACAGCCGAGAGTTGTACAGGTGGATATCTGGCGCATCTTTTAACGTTGGTTGCAGGCTCTTCTCAATATTACATGGGCAGTATTATTGCCTATGACTATCAACCCAAAAAAGAACTGTTGCAAGTCAAAGCCTCTACGCTAGAATCAACAGGCGCTGTAAGTGAAGAAACTGTAACCGAAATGCTAACAGGGCTACTTATCAACATGAGAACAGATATGGGTATCGCTATCTCTGGTATTGCTGGCCCAGGTGGTGGAACGCCTGACAAGCCCGTGGGTACGATATGGATGGCCTGGGGTAATAAGGATGACATAAGAACACGTAAATTAAAACTGGGTAAGAACAGAGAGAATAACATAAAATATACGGCAGTCACAGCTATAAATGCCCTACGTAAGTTTATTATCAGAGCAGATGTAGAAGTATAGTATTATTTAGGTTTGAATTACTTTTTGAACAAAGCCATCTGATCGGCATAACCCATATTAGCCAATAGTTTGAAGCTCTTTCTGTGAATAGGGGAGGCACCATGATTCTCTATCCCTGACCTATGGGCTCTCGTAGGATATCCCATGTTGGTGTTCCAGCTATAATAGGGATATTTTTTAGCCATTCTAGTCATGTATCTGTCTCTGCTTACCTTCGCTAGAACAGAGGCTGCGGCTATAGAAAAGTATTTGTCATCTCCTTTTATAACACATTCATAAGGGATTTTTTTATAGGGTTTAAATCGGTTGCCATCTACTAGGATATACTCGGGTTGTGGGTCCAGAGCTTTTAGCGATTTATGCATGGCTAGTATGCTGGCATTGAGAATATTGATCTTGTCTATCTGCTTATGTGTAACAGGTTTTATGGCATAAGAAATGGCTTCCATTTTGATAAATTCAAACAACTCATCTCTCTGTATCACTGTCAGTTTCTTAGAGTCACGCAGAAATGGATGACTGAAATTTCGAGGTAGAATTACAGCTGCAGCATATACGGGTCCAGCCAGACAGCCTCTTCCAGCTTCATCTGTACCGGCCTCTAATGAGGAATCTGTATGATAAGGCAGTAACATTTCTATTCTAAGGATATTTTATTTTTTCTTAATATCTTTTTCTTCATCAGCTTTTAACATTTCTGTGGATAGTTTACTATTAACAATAGCCTTTAACGAAGTAAATTTCTTGAATTGACTTTCGTCCAATATTGCTCTGACTTGTCTCATATAAACTTGCACTTTATAACTTTCTATAGTTTCTTGATCTGCAGTTACTTCCGTTGTTGCATTTGTGTCAACTATTTTTTTATCAGCTTTTATTTTCTCTCTATCTCTCTTGTCATGTAGGATTTTCCATTGTAAGAGTTGTTTCTGTGACAGATTCAACGAGTCTAGAATATTTATCTCCTGTGGTTCATTAGATACTGATGCAGTTGAGGGCTTAGTATCTGACTTTTGGTTCTCCTGGGCTGTGCTTTTAGTTGTAGCCTTTTTCTCTTTCTTTTTGGCTAATCTGTGATTATTGAGTGCCTGACTTGTTTTGTTTTTTGCCGTAAGGTTATCCATTTTAAGAGAAATGTACTTTTTATGCTGATCAGGTGTCATGACAGCTTTTATACTTTCAGTCTTTTTCTCAGTCAGTAGGAAAATTTCGTCTTTATTTATTTTTCTTGTTCCATCTGCATAACCCGCTCTTAATACCTGTGACTGGGTAGTAAAATCTTGCTCAATAGCTTTGATCTTTTTTATTTGAGACTTTTTGAGACCGACTTCAGATTTTAGTTGGTCATATATATTAGTGTTAAGTATGCCTGATGTATTAGCTGCGCCTGAGCTAGAAAGATCAGTGTTAGAAACATTTTTGGTTGATGAACAAGCCCCAAAAGTGATAATTGTAGCTAGCGCAATGAAAAAGAACAACTTATTGATGTACATATTTTATAGTATTAAAGATGTAATTGGAGCCCTAAATTAATAACATAATAAGTTTGAGGTATTTATTTTTCTCAACGATTGTTTATAGACGGTTATATGGAGAGCTTTTGGGTATAAAGAAGACTTTGTTTTTCTCCCAAATCAAGACAATTTAACTGCATTAGCCTAAGCAAGAAGGAAATAAGAGATGGTTGAAAAATAATTTCTCGATTTATGACTGATATTTTTGCGTCAGCACTCGATTTAAAAGCCTCGTGTTAGCTAGGCTAGCCCTGTGTTTTTTGGATAGTTCTGATATAAAATTCCCTTGTCAGAATACGATACTTATTAGTTTACCCATTCCTATGGAATAGGAAGACATATTATTGTTTTATCTTGGGGTTGTGAAGCATTTACATCTAGCTCAATTCATAAGTTTCCTTCGTGTGATTTTTACACCACTGACACTGGTTTACCTTACAGACTGGGAGCACAAGGAGGTTTTCTTACTTATTACGGTAATAATTGCCGGAATTACTGATTTTCTAGATGGATATGTCGCAAGAGCTGAAGGAAAGACCAGTTATCTGGGAGCTGTACATGATTTTACGGCAGATAAGTTGTTTGTGCTATCAGCATTATTGGTTTTCAGTGTTGCAGGCGTTATTCCTTGTTGGGTGACCTTCGTAATATTATACAGAGAGATAATAGTGATGGGAATGCGTATATATACCAGTTTCCATAAGAAAGAAATCAAAGCCACTATAGTAGGCAAGTATAAGACGGCAATCTTGTTTGCAGGGATGATTGCATTACTGCTGGACCTACCGTTCTACATGTGGATCATCTATCTATCACTGATACTCACGGTAGTCTCATTCATAGATTATTTTCTCAAATTCAGGTTGGTCATATTGGCAGAAAAATAATTTTTGCCAGCTCAGGCATCAGCAATTATTTATTCTCAAGTATATATTACGTAAGCTAATCCAAAACTTTTTAAGGCGGCAGAAAATAAAATGGCCTTTTGATTGTTTAATAGCTGTAACCGTTAATTTTTTCGTAAAAAATAATCTATTAAGTTACTTAAGTAGTCCGTTACGAACTGATTTTTGAAACAACAATTTCTTTCATTTAAAAAAAATAATTTATGAAACTGAAAGTATTAATTCTATTAGTGTTTGCTGGATTATGCTTCATGTCTTGTTCAGACGATTGTACCCAGACAATTACATATACCAAAGCGACAGCTGTATATGAAGATGTGAAAGCGCTACGAGACGTTCCACTTAATGCTGAAACTAGGGAGATAGAAGATGCAGGTAAAATATATGTGGGAGACGACTTTATACTTATTGGAGAAGAAGGAAAAGGTATTCATGTTGTCAATAATGGTGACATCAATAACCCTGTGCCAGTAGGATTTATAGCAATACCTCGTAATAGAGAATTTATAGTTACAGGTAATACTTTATATGCAGAAACGCAGTATGATATGCTGGCAATAGATATATCTGACTTGTCTAACGTGAAGCTTATAAGCAGACATGAAAACTATATTCCTTCTTTACATGCTAATGAAGAGGGCGAAGAACTTATAGGTTTTGACTTTGAGGTTGTACAAGAAAAATTAGACTGTAATACAGCTATTATATCAGACGAGGTTAACTTTTTTGCTTGGAATGAGCAATTGATTCCGCCGTCTACGGTACCGTCTTCGTTCTCAGGATCAAGCGCAGGAACAAGTGGTACAATTAATAAATTAGCAACTGCAAATGGTCACTTATATGCGATCACTAGTAATGATCTTCATGTATTTGACGTAAGTAGTGATCTTACATTAGTTAATACTTTAAGTGATTTCAGTAGCCAGATGGAAACTATTATTATAGAGGGAGAAGAGGCATTTATAGGAAAAGTTGATGGTATGGAAATTGTAAATATTAGTGTTCCGTCTTCGCCTATTACTGTTAATGAATTTTGGCATCCAGAAGCATGTGATCCTGTACTACCTCATGTAGATGTTGCTTACGTTACATTAAGAACAGATGGCCCTTGTCAAGGAAGACAAAATGTACTAGATGTTGTAAGCCTAGACAGATCTAACTTTAACCTTGATCTTATAACAGCGATTCCTATGGCGTCTCCATTTGGGATGACAATAGTTGATAATGTCCTCTATGTAGGAGAAGGTGAAAATGGATTAAAAACATTTGACGTTACAGAAAGAGAGAGCCCTGTTCTTATAGAATGGAATCAAGATGTAACAGCTTATGATATTATTATGCACCCTACACGTGACGTATTATTATTAGCTGGTCCAGACGGCATGAGCCAATACGGACAAGATGAAACGAATTCAACACTTACGCTTGTAAGTCACATATCATTCTAAGAACATATGATAAAGAAAACAATAATGCTACTCCTGATATCAGGGGTAGCATTTTTTGATTGTATAGGCCAAAGTACTGAGCGGCACTTTACTCAAAAAGAGCTACCTGCTAAGTGTTTTATATACCTCATGAACGGTGAGATATATAATGGCATCGTATATACAGATAACGGAAAACAGATTACAGCAGCCCTTACTAATGGGACCAACGCAAGATATGATTATATAGATATCCTAAAATTCCATAAAGAAAGTAGTGGCATTTCAGCGTCAGGTGATAGTAGGTTTCATTATAACAAAGGCTTTTTTGCACATTTTGTAGTGGCACTGAATTCGTTTTCAGATAATGCTACTGTGGTGACACAATTAACAATAGGTACCCGACTCAATAAACGGATATCTGTCGGTGGGGGATATAGTGTGGATGGTTATGAAATTGATTTTTCGCAGATAGCATTGAGACAATTTAATATACTCGCGCTTTATGGTTATGGAAGATATAACATTACATCTGGTAGATTGAGAACATATGGGTTTACCAGAATAGGCTGGGGATTGTCATTGGATAACTTCAGGGAAGACTATGAGGGTGGTATCAGTTTAAGTGGCGGCGTAGGCATCATATTATCTAGTAAACGTAAACTGAGATGGCTTTTAGAATTAGGTATCAATAGCCAAAAAGTAACAGGTGAGTTTAGAGGTAGAGACAATAACGGGCAAGATATTATGGTGCAATTTGACAGTTTTCTTCAACGGCCATTGTTGAAGATAGGGTTGGAGTTTCAGTAGTTGATTGTCAGTTATCCATATCAAGTGAGCATAGTAAGTGTGGTTCTTTTATTTTTTTTGAAACAAAAGGGAAACAAAAGGGAAACAAAAAAAATCAAAGCTGGTTTCATTTTTTAACAACTAAAATGAAAAATGCCGGTCTTCAAAATAACTTCACCTCTTTGGAAATTATTATAGGTAATCTTTGTAGACTATTCGGAAAAACATTAACCGTCAATAATTACTGGATAAAGAAAATGTTTTTTTGGCAAGAGTCTTGCAATACAATTTAGGCGTAAGCATAACAATGTATCGTAAATAACCAGCCAGTGGATTACAAAAGCATCATAGAGAAGGTCTATAATAAGATCAATCAAGAAAAGAACAAGGGGGAGATAGCTAGTTATATCCCGGAGCTAAAAAATGTAGATCCTAATAGTTTTGGGATACAACTTACGACTATAGAAAATGAAACTATAGGTGTCGGTGATTATCTTCAGAAATTTTCTATACAGAGTATTGCAAAAGTCTTTTCACTCAGTTTTATATACCAGAAAAGGGGCGAGAAAATATGGAAGCGGGTAGGTGTAGAACCATCTGGAACTTCCTTCAATTCTTTACTTCAATTAGAAGCCGATAGAGGAAAACCAAGAAACCCGTTTAATAACTCTGGGGCATTAGTCATCTGTGATATTATTATCAGTCACTTTGATGACGCTAAGGGTAGTCTACTTGAATATATAAGAGAAATCTCTGACATTAAAGACCTGAATTATTCATCAACCATTGCCGATTCGGAGCGGAAGTATGGACATAGGAACATGGCCCTATGTAATTACCTAAAGTCATTTGGGAGTATTAAGAATGAAGTAGAACAAGTACTGGATCTGTACTTTAATCTTTGTTCTATAGAAATGAATTGCGCGCAATTATCTAACACTTTGCTGTTTCTAGCTAATAAAGGTTGCAAGGTGTCAGACGGAAAGAAAGTTCTCAGTCGCAGTAAAACCAAAAGAATAAATGCGGTGATGCAGTCTTGTGGATTCTATGACGAGTCTGGAGAGTTTACATTCAAAGTAGGCTTGCCAGGAAAGAGTGGCGTAGGAGGCGGAATAATTGCTATACATCCTTCCAAGTATACAATCTCTGTATATAGTCCTAAATTAAGAAAGAAAGGAAACTCCTATAGAGGGATGAAATTCCTAGAGGCGTTCACTACAGAAACAAAGTACTCTATTTTCTAGATGCTGTGGCCACAGTATTGTTATTTTGACAGCATTATATTTTAATGATCTTCTTGATATACCGTTGGCGATCTTTAGTAAATTGAATAAAATAAACGCCTGGATTCAGAAAACTAAGGTCAAGGGAGACTCCCTTTTCTACAGCTATAGATCTACCTGTTAGATCATACAGGTTAATTTCCCAATCATGAAGGTCAACAGGCGCAGTAATGTTTAAGCGATATGTTGTAGGTTGCGGATAAATTGAGAATTCTATTTCGTCATATTCAGTATTAGCAGTAGAAGTCCCTCCACTAAGCACATCACATCCCGTATCATAAAATTCTTCAAACGCTTCGATACTAATAGAGTCTTCTTGAAAGGCTTCTGTTATCCAACCAGAAACAATTCCTTCAGGGGATACAGGTAAGTAAGAAGTCTCACACATATGCGTAACATAACCAAAATCTGAAGCACTGACAATTTGATATTCTCGATAAGTGATTGCGATTATAGCGGACTGTTCTTTTACGTCCGGTAAACAAATTGAAGAGTTGCCTGTAAAAACCCATATTGTCGAATCTGTATTTACATATTCTTGGCCGCCACCATATAGAGGTGAATCAGGGGTTATTATTTCTCCAAAATAAATATTCTCAACTTTAAATTGTACGGCATTAAAAATCGATGCCATATGTTCTGATTGGATAAATGAACCCATGAATACAAGATCAGAATCAGTAGCTGCAAGTTTATCTATGTTATCACAAAAGCTATTACCCACACAAGAACAACTTATGCTGGACTTAACTAACATACAAGTAAGGAACGTAATGACTAGAAGAATTTTCATAATTGAATCTGTTATGTATCTAATTTATGTTTTCAGTTGAAGAAAGGTTACTTGTGTTGTGATTTAGAGTAAATGTAAAATATTGAACATCTTGTGGACTTATGGTATCAGCCAATAAGTGTTATTTTATTAATTGATTTCTTTTTCTTTAAAGGGGTAAAGACATACTTTACAAGTTATACCAGTTTAACTTCAGAATGCCGCACATATTTTAATAGAAACTGCCCATCTCTGCGTTGAAAATACGCGTCATAGCTATTGCTAAGCCTGCGTTTTCCCCCTTAATCTAAACAAATTCTCTTTAAAATTTTATACGACATCTTAAAGGTAAAATGATATTAAAGGGACCATAGAAAATAGAATTGGTGGAATTAGAAAAATTTCCAAAAGGTACAGCTTTAAATAAAGTACATCACATTATCATAAAAAACGTGGAAGACAAACTAAACAATAGACCACCCAGATAATTAAATTATCTTACCTAGAAGTGTTTTGCGGTTTCTTGGTGTTCGGCAAATTCGAGTCCATTGTGAAATATTACCGCATATATTCTTGTCGTTTCCTTTTTTAATTTCTCTATGATTTTTGTTGCAGTGTATTGTCGGCCTTTATGTATGACGTATAAAAACAAACCAAGAGGCATATCTCACATATGCCTCTTGGTTTTTTCTGAAAAAAAGTTGAAGCGCTTGCGCTGGATTTCTTTATACCATTATAGTTTCTTCTTTTTCTTTTGCGGCATCTTTCTTTCCGAAAACCATAAACTCACCTGCAACAACCTCCGTGATATATCTCTTATTCCCATCCTTGTCATCATAAGATCGAGTACATAATTTTCCTTTGACCATAACTTCAGAACCTTTAGCTAAAATAGCGTCCATGTTTTGAGCCATTCTTCCCCAGGCAACTACATTATGCCATTGTGTATCTTTTACTTTCTCTCCTTTGTTATTCTTGTAATAATCTTCTGTAGCGATAGTAAGACTTGCTTTTATAGAGCCTGATTCAAATTTAGTTAGGTTAACATCTTTACCTAATCTACCAATAAGTTGTACTGTGTTTTTTAAAGAATTCATAGTATTAAAATTTTGTATTCCGCTTGATACGGAACGAATAATAAACAAAAATTTGATTCTGTAATGATATCCTCTAGCATTCTAGAAGTATGAATCAACGACAATGCAAAGATATGGGCAAGGCCAAGTTAGAGTCGTTTAATATGCGCTTACTTACGTTTATAAACATTTAAAAATGCTTAAAACCGATTATTTGTAACGGTAAATAGACGGTATGTTGTTGATATCTGATAATGCTATGTCAGGTATAAATAATCAGCGATCGGGAGGAACCTTCCTAGGAAACAAAATAAGGACTAACATAACAGGTATTGTCGCCATCCCAAATGATGATTATCGGATATTCATGAGTATAAATAGTGATAATATTATAGTCGGCACTGGAATCAATGAATCCAATCTCATTAGTGGTAATAAAAAAATGGGAATCCTAATTAATGGAGACAGAAATAAAGTGATTAATAATAAGATAGGCGTAGACATTAGTGGGACATCAAAAATTCCTAATGAAGGAATCGGTGTTTATTTTGCTGGAGAATATAATGAAATCGGTGATGGTACTGCCGCTGGACGAAACATTATATCGGGAAATGCATCAAATGGCGTGACATTTCAAGGAGGAGGAACCGAGTATTCTACTATACTTAATAATTATATAGGAGTAGATATTACGGGTTTGAATCCATTAGGTAATGATTTGTCAGGTATAGTTTCCCAGGGAAGTTTTGTAACTATAAAGGATAATGTAATTTCTGCTAATGGGGGATCAGGGATCAGTACTAATGGCGTCAACGAGTTCATTATTCAAGGTAATAATATAGGAGTTGATGCAAATGGAGAGAATGATTTAGGCAATTTATCTTCTGGTTTAGCAGGTAGTCATAATGGAAGTACAATTGGAGGAAGAGGAACAGGCGAACCTAATATTATAGTTAATAATGACGTATCTGGAATCTATTTGTTTAGTGGAGTAGATAATCAAGTTATCAGTAATTCCATATATAATAATGGAAACTTAGGAATCAGTTGGGCTTTTTTAGTTCCTACCACTAATGATAATTTAGACTTAGATACAGGTACTAATAATAGACAGAACTATCCAATAATCGATACTTCTTGTTATGAGGTTAATAATCTAAATGTTCAAGGCAGTTTCAATTCAGAAGCTAATAAGTCCTATTACGTTGAGTTGTTTAAAAATGAATCTACCGTTACAGGTTCAATAGATCCCTCGGATTTTGGTGAAGGACAAGAATTATTAGGATCCGTCATTATCACAACAGATGGTAACGGAGATGCATCGTTTATTTTTACGCATAGTACTATGGTTTCGATGGGTGATTACATTTTATCAACGGCTACGGAATGTACTAGGCGTCCCAGTGGGTGCAGGCGTATGGACAAGCGATACAAGTTGTACTAATTCAGTTTGTACTAATGGTTTAATTAACTGTGACACATATGATCTTGATTATTTGTTAAGTGATGAGACAACAGGGACTTTATCAGGATTAACTGGAAATGTTTCCAATAATGCCAATTTTATAGATTGGATAAACACAATATATTCTATTAATGGATATAGCACTAATTGGACATCAAGTAGTTTTATTGCTTTAATAGATGGTACAGCATTGAATGGTGTATTGAACAATTGTGCAGCTCCGGTTGAACGAGGTGGAAACTTAACCGCAACTATATTTTGTGATAATGGTAGTACGCCAAAAATTACATGGATTAAAGTTGTTTGTATGACAGGGGGTACACCAGGTTGCTCCTGGGGTTACGTACCTAATGTAGCACCTTTGCAAAGGGGATAAAGTATAGTAGAAACTTAAGAAAGAGAAGTTGAATTCCAGGTGAAACAGTAGTTTCAATACCTTTGGAGTTGAGCACAATTCGACGATGACGGATTGATAGATGAGAGCTGTATGTCGTTTGATTGTAGTGTAACAAATTTTATTTTATCGTCTATCGCTGATGTACCAACTTCAGGACGTACGATAATTTACCAAACGAATAATTCTTATACAGTTTTTGATAGTTTATTTGAGTTGCCGGTAGGCCTCAATAGTCTTGGCTTAAACCCAGTTGATACACTGATGTATCTATTGACAAGTATTGTTGACGTCTCTACAGAGCCCATAATTTATAGAGCTGGTGCAGACGGGGCTTATGAAAATTTAGGAGTCCCTTTAGATTTTCCAGTTTCAACTATTACTAATTATTTTTCAGCTTCTTTCGACCTTAATGGTTTGTCTTAGGTAAACTCCAGTTCTTCTAATAAAATATATGCAATTGATTGTACCTAATTCTAATCTAAAGAAAAAATCTTAAATAAACACATTGCATATTTTTGTAATGTATTTATTACATTTGCATATCCATCAATGCCTTTCTAGATTATCTAGCTTATTCTTATCAACATTATTGTAAGATGTAGTTTTTTCTTTTTGAATTAATAATTACAATATCTATGTATACGACACCTATTCTACGCTTAGTCACTTTATGTATACTATTTACGTATAATGCTCAATTGTGTCAGGCCCAACATGAATGGGGCACTGGAAC